>NZ_JBEXGU010000041.1:0-63078 GCF_040607515.1 Streptosporangium sp. NPDC005286
CGCACGACATGTGCGGTGCCGTCTCGCGTTCCCGGGTCAGGCCGCCATCGAGAGCTCTCGCCCGGCGGTCTCCGCGGGGACGGCCGCCGCGCGGTGGCGGGGCAGGAACCACGCGACCGCGGCGATCAGGACACCGAGCAGCACGGCGATGCCGAGACTCGTCCTGAGCGTGGCCAGATCGGAGAGGAAACCGATGATCACCGGGCCCAGCAGCAGTCCCGCGTAGCCCATCGCACCGGTCTGGGCGATGGCGGGTCCCGGGGTGCCGGTCGCCTCGCCCGCCAGGGACATGGCCATCGGCGAGACCGTCGCCACGGCGACGCCCACGAACAGCATGGCCGCGAGGGCGACCGGTGCGCTGGGGGCCGTGATGACCACGCCGAAGGTCGCGGCGGTGGCCAGGCCCGAGGCGACCATCATGCCGCGGGCGCCGAAGCGGGCCCGGACCCGGTCGCCGGCCAGCCGCCCGGCCAGCATGCCCGCCTCGAAGATCGGGTAACCCAGGGCGGCCACCGCCTCCGGGGCACCCAGCGCGTCCCGCAGGTACAGGCCGTTCCAGTCGGCGACCGTGCCCTCCACCATGAACGCGCAGAAGGCGATCACGCCGAGCAGGTAGATCACCGGAGGCATCCGGCGGCGGGGCGCGGTGGGGGCGGTGCCGGAGACCACCGTCGGGTCGGGCAGGTAGGTGCGGCTGATCAGGACCGTCGCGGGGAGCGCGAGCAGGGCGATCAGCACCAGGTGGGCGGTGATCGAGAGTCCGGCCGCGATCGCCGCGGTGCCCAGCAGGCCCGCGCCGATCGCTCCGGCGCACCAGCCGGCGTGCATGCCGTTCATCAGCGGGCGGCCGTAGGCGCGCTCGACCGCCGATCCCTGCGCGTTCATCGCGACGTCCACCGCGCCGAACGCCATGCCGAACAGGCCGCTCGCGGCCACGGCCAGGGGGAACGACGGCGCCACCGCCAGCAGGGCCAGGGTGGCCGCGGTGAGGGGGGCTGCGACCCGGAGGATGCTCCGGCTGCCGAAGCGCGCCATCACGGCGCGCATCGACTGCATGGTGATGAGCGCTCCCAGCCCCCATACGAGGAGGGTGACACCGACCGACGCCTCGGACAGGCCGAGCTTGTCGGAGAGCGCCGGAATGCGCACGGTCATCGATCCACACATCAGACCGGCCAGCACGAATGTGAGAACCGCCCCGGTTCGAGCCGTTCTCAGGTCGCGGGTCATGCTCAATCCCTTCAATAAATGTTTTGACAAACCGGTGAACGGGCACACCAAAGACGGTCGCTTTCGCGCGTGCGGAAGCGACCACCAATTTGTGTGATGGGTTTTCCCTGGCCGGGCACGCGATCAGGCGCGCGGGCGAGTGAGGGGTGCCAGGGGAACCAGGAGAAGTAAGGTGTCAGGGGCCTATCAGGGTCAGGCGGGCAGCATGGCCAGCAGACGCCGTTTCAGGCTCTCGTAGCGCTCGTCGTCATAGAGATCGGGGTCGTGGCTCGCCACGTCCCACAGTCCCTCGCAGGCGAGGCGCACGATCTGCGCCGCCTCCGGGTCGGGCTCGCTGTCGAGCCCCTCGCGATGCCATCGGGCCATCGCCACCCGCAGCGGTGCCAGAAGATAGAGGTTGCCGGAGGCTCCGGTCACCACGGCCCAGCGCCGCAGCCTGCCGCTTCGCACGGCGGCGAACGTGGCCGCCAGGTAGTTCTTGGTGTAGGTGTCGTGGCCCTGGGCGGCGATGAGCTCGTCGAACTCCTCGATCAGCCGCTCGACCATGCCCTTGATCAGGGCTTCCTTGGTGCTGAAATGGTAGAGCAGGCCGCCTTTACTGCATCCGGCGCGCTCGGCGACGGTCGCCAGGGTGAGCGCCTGGGAGCCCTGGTCGGAGAGCAGATCCTCTGCCGCGTCCAACAGTTCACCCCGTCTCATGGCCGCTACTGTACCGTCTGGACGGTTTAGTGGTCAACTCCGGGGGTGAGGCCCTTCCCGAGCACGGATACCCTTGGAAGGTTGACAGCGATGTGGGGGAGGGGATGCGGCCGTGCAGTCCGCCTATCTCGATCACGCGGCGACCACGCCGATGCTTCCCGAGGCGATCGAGGCGATGACAGCCCAACTGGGCCAGGTCGGCAACGCGTCCTCCCTGCACGCCGCCGGCCGCCGCACCCGCCAGGTCGTGGAGGAGTCGCGGGAGACCATCGCCGCCGCGCTCGGCGCCCGTCCCAGCGAGGTCGTCTTCACCGCGGGCGGCACCGAGGCCGACAATCTCGCCATCAAGGGCCTGTACTGGGCCCGTCGCGCCGGGGGCGCGGACAGGATCCTGATCAGCGCCGTCGAGCACCACGCCGCCCTGGACCCCGCGCACTGGCTGAGCGATCACCAGGGTGCGACCGTCGAGCTGCTCGACGTCGACGAGTTCGGCCGGGTGCATCCGCAGACCCTGCGCGAGGCCATCGAGCGCGACCCGGGCAGCGTCGCGCTGGTCAGCGTCATGTGGGCCAACAACGAGGTCGGCACCGTCCAGCCCGTCCACGCGCTCGCCGAGGTGGCCCGCGAGTACGGCGTCCCCTTCCACACCGACGCGGTCCAGGCGGTCGGTCAGATCCCGGTGGTCTTCGCCGACTCGGGGATCGACGCGCTGACGCTCTCCGGTCACAAGGTCGGCGGCCCGATGGGCGTCGGCGCGCTGCTGCTCGCCCGGGGCGTCGACCCGGTGCCGGTACTGCACGGTGGCGGTCAGGAGCGAGATGTCCGCTCCGGCACGCTCGACGCCCCCGCCATCGCCGGTTTCGCCACGGCCGTGCGGACCGCGGTGGCCCGGCAGGCCGAGACCTCGACCCGGCTGGCCGCGCTCCGCGACGACCTGATCCGCCGGGTCCGTGAGGCGGTGCCCGATGTGATCCTCAACGGCGATCCGGTGAACCGCCTCCCGGGCAACGCCCACTTCTCCTTCCCCGGCTGCGAGGGCGACGCGCTGCTCATGCTGCTGGACGCCAAGGGCGTGGAGTGCTCGACGGGCTCGGCCTGCTCGGCAGGTGTCGCCCAGCCGTCCCACGTCCTGCTCGCGATGGGCGCCGACGGGTTCCGGGCGCGCGGCTCGCTGCGCTTCTCCCTCGGCCACACCTCGACCGAGGCCGATGTGGACCGGCTGGCCGAGATCATCGGCCTCGCCGTCGAGCGCGCCCGCCGCGCGGGTCTGAGCTGATCCGTACGGCTCTGAGTGATCCCATACGGCCGCCGGTACCCCGGCGCCTCCTTAGGACCCGTGCCGGGGATTCCTAGGTCAGGAAGGGCGAGACGGCGATCCAGCCGGGGTCGCCGACCACGTCGACCCGGGGCCGCCCCTCCTCCCAGCTCACGATGAGCTCCTTGGCGTGGATGGCCGTCTCGCTCACCGGGTCGGCGTAGACGTGCAGCACCCGCTGCCCCTCGGCGCTCATGTGCGCGGCGAGCAGGGCCTGGCCGTTCAGCCTGCTGATCCGCCCGGCGAGGCGCTCCTCGAAGTCGCGCAGCGCCTCCAGCGAGGGGCCGGTGGGCAGCCCTTCGGCGTCGCGGTGCGCGTACGGCAGCGTGATGGCGATGTGCTGGTCGAACAGCGGGTGGTCGACCGGGCGGAGCGGGTATCGGGCGGTGGCGATCAGGCGGGCGCCGGTGGCGGTCTCACCCTCCAGCAGCGCCCACTGCTCGTCCCGGTAGCCGGAGGCCAGATCGGAGACCACGCTCGGCAGGTGCACGGCGGGCACCGCGTCGATCGGCTCGAAGGCCGCGGCGGAGATGTCACCCACCCAGCGGGCCACGTCGTCCTCGCCGAGCAGCCAGTCGAGGGCGAGCAGCGCCGCCTCGGTGCGCGTCTCGTCGTCCAGGATGGTGAAGATCGGATGGTAGGCGACCACGTCGACCCGGGGGTTGCCGTGCGGGGCGCGCAGGCCGAGCACGAGCTTGTCGAGCGCGAACTCGTAGCCGCCCACGTCGAGCGTGAGGTCCATCGCGTGCGGGTTGGCCCGCCGGGACGGGTGGAACTCCCACAGGCCGTCGGCGGGCGGCGCGGCGGCGGCCCAGCGATGCGCGATGGGGCGCAGCTCGGGGTCGCCGGCCGAGGTGACCACGAGGGCCTGGTCGGCGCTCCGGCCGGGGGCGATCTCCCACACCAGCGACGGGTGGACGACCAGCACCGCGGGCCCGATCCACTCGGCCAGCCGCTCGGCCTCGCCGGCGGCGACCATCGCGTCCAGTTCCGGTCTCGCCTCCGCCCACCACGCCCAGAACTCGCCGATACCGTCGGCAGGGTCGGCGGCGGGCTCGTTCTTCCGCCCGAACAGTCGCATGACCCCGGATTCTCCCAGCCCGACGGGGTGCCCGCCAACACGGGTACGCTCAAGGGGTTATGAGTCTTCGTGTGCTTGCCGCCATGTCCGGCGGCGTCGACTCCGCCGTGGCGGCCGCCCGCATCGCCGAGGCGGGCCATGACGTCACCGGTGTCCACCTCGCCCTCTCGGCCAACCCCCAGTCCTATCGGACCGGCGCCCGCGGGTGCTGCACGGTCGAGGACTCGCGAGACGCCCGCAGGGCCGCCGACGTGATCGGCATCCCCTTCTACGTCTGGGACATGGCCGAGCGGTTCCACCGCGACGTGGTCGAGGACTTCGTCAGCGAGTACGCCGCCGGCCGCACGCCCAACCCGTGCCTGCGCTGCAACGAGAAGATCAAGTTCGAGGCGGTGCTCGACCGCGCCCTCGCGCTGGGCTTCGACGCGGTGGCCACCGGGCACCACGCGCGGGTCACCGACGGCGTGCTGAGCCGCAGCCCCGACGAGGGCAAGGACCAGTCGTACGTGCTGGGCGTGCTCACCAGGGAGCAGCTCGGTCACGCGATCTTCCCGCTGGGCGACTCCACCAAGGCCCAGGTGCGCGAGGAGGCCGCGCGGCGCGGGCTCATGGTGGCCGACAAACCCGACAGCCACGACATCTGCTTCATCGCCGACGGCGACACCAGGGGCTTCCTCGCCGACCGTCTCGGCACGGCGCCGGGTCCGATCGTCGACGAGTCCGGCGAGGTCGTGGGCGGCCACGAGGGCGCCTACGGCTTCACGGTCGGCCAGCGCAAGGGCCTGCGCATCGACCGCCCGGCCCCCGACGGCCGCCCGCGCTACGTGCTGTCCATCGAGCCGGTCTCCAACACGGTCACGATCGGTCCGCGCTCGTCCCTGGCGGTCACGGAGATCGTCGCGGGGCGCCCGGTCTGGAACGGCCCGACCGGCGAGCCGCGCGAGCCGCTGACCTGCACGGTCCAGCTCCGCGCGCACGGCGAGGTGTACGGCTGCCGTGCCCGGCTCTCCGGCGGGGAGGTGCACATCACGCTGGACGCCCCGGCCGCCGGGGTCGCGGCGGGCCAGGCCGCGGTGCTCTACCTCGGCGACACCGTGATCGGCTCGGCCACCATCGCCTCGGCCCGCTGAGCCCCCTCCGCCGCCGAGCGGGCACGTCATCGGCGGCCGCGTCCCCGCGCCCGGTTCCCGGCCCGGGCGAGCAGGTCCGCGTCAGGGCAGGGTGATCGACTCGCCGGGCTTGAGGCGGCGCATCTCGGCCTTCTGCTGCTTCGACTCCATGTCCAGCCACATGTCGACCAAGCCGAGCCCGGTGTCGTTGAGCAGGCCGTCGTGGGTGGAGAAGGCCCTGTCCGGGCGGACCTGGCGCAGGTACTCGACCATCTCCGACGCCTTCATCCACGGCGCGTTGGTCGGCACCAGGAGCGTGGGCACCTCGACGCCCGGCGGGGTGAACGCGTCCCCCGGGTAGAAGACCTCCTCGTCCACGAGGAAACCGACATTGCGCACGATCGGCTGGTCCGGGTGGTTGGGGGCGTGCCACTCGCCGACGACCCTCACCCCGAAGCCGGCCGTGTCGAACGCGTCGCCGTGCCGTACCACCTGGATCTTCGCGGGGACGTCGGTCAGCGTGGCGGCCACGCCCTCGTTGGTCCAGATCTCCAAGGACGGGTCGGCCTCGGCCGCCCGGCGCAGCCGGCCCGCCTCCACGTGGTCGAAGTGCTCGTGGGTGATGAGCACCGTCCGTGCCCCGTCGAGCGCGGACTCCTCACTGAAGGAGCCCGGGTCGATCACGAGAACGGAGTCGTCCTTCTCCAGGCGGACACAGGCGTGTCCGAATTTCGTGAGTCTCATTCCCACACCCTAAAGGGCGCGCCGAATCATGATCCGCAGTGGGGCGGGGGCATCCGATCTTCATCGGCCGCCCCGCGGCGGCGGGTGTCAGTACGGTTTGTAGCCGCCGTCCTCGCTGAGGGACTTGAGGCCGGGGTGGCCGTCCAGGGAGCCGTAACGGCTGATGGTGTAGCGGACACCGGCCATGATGTTGTGCACCGGGTTCCAGACGTCGTCGTAGCCGGGCTGTTTGTGCGCCTGGAACGTGGGGTCGATCGTCTGCATGAGTCCCTTGGACGGGATGCCGGCGGCGGCGTTGGAGTCCCAGTTGTTGATCGCCTGCGGGTTGCCGCCCGACTCGTGGAAGATGATCGTCCAGATCTTGTCGATGGTCGCCGGGTCGTCCGGGTTCACGGCCACGCCGTTGTCCCGCAGGATCGTGAGCGCCTCCCGGATCCACTCCACGACCTCCTTCTTCGGCGCGGGGGTCCCGCCGCCGCCGCCCGGCGACGTGCCGCTGTGCCCGACCGGGCCGTAGCCGCCCTCGGAGCCGTTGCCGCCGTTGCCGCCGTAGCCGCCGGAGTCGCCGAGAGCGCGGATTCCGGTCGGCGGCTGGTAGCCGGGGGTCCGTTCCCAGCCGGAGGTGGGTATGGAGGCGTCGCTGCCCGGTGACCTGACGAGGGAGAAGTGGGCCAGCTCGTCTTCCGTGTGTTTCTCAAGGGTGGTTGTGGCCAGGGTCACGGCGTCGCTGGCGGGTCCGATCGCGCTGTGAGCGTCGGAGATGGCCGTCTCGACCCACGGTCCGAAATCCTGGTCGAGGTCTCGCTGCTCCCTGTCGGGGTTGTTCCTGCGGTGGGTCTCCACCCGGTTGAGGAGGTTGCCGCAGATGTTGTCGACCGTCGAGCTCGCCTCCTCCAATCTCGCGGCGACCGCGTCGAGGGAGTTGGCGCAGCTCACCAGCGCGTCGCGGAATCCGTCGCAGGCCCGGTCGTACGTCCGCATGTAGCCCCTGAAGGTGTCCGCGGAGGCGCCCTGCCAGGCGTTGTCCACGTCGATCACCGTGGTGTTCAGGCCGCTCACCAGCTCGATCGCCGCGTTCGCCGTCGTTCGCCAGCGGGTCGCGACCTTGCGGATCGACGCCGGGGCGCCGGCGACCTGCCTCCTGAGGCCGACGAGCTCATCGCCGCGTGGCAGCCCCGAAAGAGCCGCCGCGATACCGTCCGGGGCAGCCACTATCGCCCTCCGGCCTCGCTGGCGTTGTTCGCCCCGCGGACGTTGTCCTGCACCGTCTCCAGAGCGCGCTCGACGCCTCTGAGCTTCTCCCTGACCTGCTGGAGCTCCTCGTCGATGAACCCCTCAAGGCTGTCGACGAGCCCGGCGAGCCTGGTGGAACCGGTGAGACCTCCGTAGTCGGAGGTGTTGGACGGCGGAGCCGGATGATCGTCACTGAGCTCGTCGCGGACCTGGTTGGCCAGCTTCCCCACCTTCGTACGGCACCGTTCGAGCGCCTGAAAGTGAAGGTCGATGCCTGCCACGCGGCCGCCCCCTTCCGGGCTCGCCCTGAGCCGATCAAGGTCGAGCATAACGGACAGGGGTTACACGGGACCCGCGCCGTCGGCGCCCCGGTAGGTGTAATTGTTGATCATCAGCCCCACTCCGGAGCCTGACAGGTCCACCTGCAGCGCCTCCAGGATCTGGGTGGTCTCTCGGAAGAAGTCCTGGTAGCCCTCGGCGAGTTCCTCCGACCCCTGAGGGACCAGGCCGAAGCAGCTCGACGTGGGGGCGGCGTTGATTTTGAACATTTCCAGGGGGGCTTTCAGGGCGTCCCCGGCGTCCTTCAGGTCGTTCCCGCTCTTGGTCAGCCCGTCAGAGGTGTATCCGAATCCCTGCTCGTCCGCTTGGCCCATGCCGGCCTCCTCGCGCACCGCGGCCGGGAAACGCGCAAGGGCCCGGTGCCTCGTGTTAACGACTGTTGATCAAGAGTTTACATATTGTTGGCCTTTTTTGTACTTTTTCGGAGGAGCAAGCGATCTTTTGAGTCTGCGAGGGATTCGACTAGTAGTGGGTGGTATGTCCGACACGGCCTGCGTGGCCTACCCGTCCGAGGGGGCCAAGAGGGCGGTCTGGATGAGGCGGGCGCCGGACTTCCTGTCGACGTGGTATCCCCGGCCCGCCGGAAGCGGATGGGGGCGCACATTGCCGAACAGGGAGCCCTCGTCCTTGTTGCCGGAGAGGATGACGGCGGGGCTGGCCATGTCCTTGACCCGCTGGATGACCGGGTCGAACATCGCCCGGCCGATGCCGCCCATCGCGCGTGACATGACCAGGTGCAGTCCGATGTCGCGGGCCTGCGGCAGCAGGTCCACCAGTGGCAGCAGCGGGTTCGACGAGGTCGCGACGAGATCGTAGTCGTCGACGACGATGTAGAGGTCACAGCCCTTCCACCAGTCCCTGGCCCGGAGCTGGTCGGGGGTGAGGTTCGCCGGGGGCAGCCGTTTGAGCAGCGCGCCACGCGCGTCGTTGATCAGTTCGAGGGCGGCCGCGCCGGAGGCGGCGTAGCCGATGCGGTGCTCGGTGGCGGCGGAGTCCAGCAGCGACCGCCGGTAGTCGACAACGATCATCATGGCCTCCTGCGGAGTGCGCCGGGCGACCAGGCCCTCGGTGACGAGCCGCAGCAGGTTGGACTTCCCGCTCTCGGTGTCGCCCACCACGATGAAGTGCGGGTCCGTCTCGAAGTCGAGCATGACAGGCGAGAGGGTGGCCTCGTCGATGCCGATCGGGATGCGGCCCGGCCCGCTCTGGGCGACGTCGGGCAGCGTCCCGGCGGGCAGTATCGACGGCAGCAGCCGTACGGGCGGTGCGGAGGCACCCTTCCAGGCGCTCTTGACGGCCGAGACGAGTCCGCGCACCCCCGCCGACAGGTCCTCGGCGTTCCGGACGCCGTCGATCCTGGGGAGCGCGGACAGGAAGTGCATGCCCTCCTTGGTGAGCCCGCGTCCCGGTACGCCCGCCGGCACGGCCAGCGATGACTTCCGGTTGATCTCGGACTCGTAGGCGTCGCCGAGCTTGAGCTCCACCCGGGTGCCGAACAGGTCGCGGATGCCGGGCCGGAACTCCGACCACTTGTTGGTCGCGGCCACGACGTGGATGCCGTAGCCGAGACCGCGCGCGGCCAGATCGGTGATCACGGGTTCGATCGTCTCGAACTCCTGCCGGACGGTCAGCCAGCCGTCGACCACGAGGAAGACGTCTCCCCAGCCGTCGCCCTCGATCGTCCCGTCGGCAAGCCGCCGCCGGTAGGTGGTGATCGAGTCGATGCCCTGTTCGGCGAAGTCGCGCTCTCGCCGCTGGAGAAGGACGGCGATCTCGGCGACCGTACGGCGGACGCGGTCACCGTCGAGACGGCTGGCGATCCCGCCCACGTGGGGCAGCCCCTCCAGCGAGGCGAGTGAGCCGCCGCCGAAGTCCAGGCAGTAGAACTGCACCTCGCGGGGTGTGTGGGTGAGCGCCATGCTGGTGATCAGCGTGCGGAGCACCGTGCTCTTGCCGCTCTGGGTTCCGCCCGCGACGCCGACGTGACCGGTCGCACCCGCCAGGTCCAGCCAGAACGGGTCGCTTCGCTGCTCGAACGGTCTGTCGATGATGCCCACGACGGCGTGCAACCGGCCCCGGCCCACCCACCCGGCCGTGGTGAGGCCGTGTTCCGGTGTGACCGACAACGGCGGGAGCAGATGGGCGACGGTCGGGGGCTCGTTCAGCGGAGGCAGCCAGATGCGGTGGGCGGGCGGGCCCTGGCCGGCCAGCCGGCCGACCACGATGTCCAGCAGGCTGCTCCTGTTGTTCTCCACCTGTTCGTCCGACTCCGGCTCCTCCACGACGGGCAGCGGGACGAATGCCGGGCCGTACTCCACCACCTGCCGGATCGATCCCCGCCCGTCCGGTGTCGTCGCGTGGCGCGGGTCCACCTGGTGGGAGCCGGACACATAGGCGGCTTTGAAGCGGGTCATTCCGGTGGTGTCGAACTTGAGGTAGGCGTTGCCCGGGGCGGACGGCAACTCGTAGGCGTCGGCGACCCCCAGCACGACCCGGCTCTCCATCGCCGAGAACGTGCGCAGGCCCACCCGGTAGGACAGATGGGTGTCCAGGCCGCGCAGCCGCCCTTCCTCCAGCCGCTGTGAGGCCAGCAGCAGATGCACGCCAAGGGAGCGGCCAAGCCGCCCGATCATCACGAACAGCTCGATGAACTCGGACTTGGCCGCGAGCAGCTCGCTGAACTCGTCGATGACGACGAACAGCGTGGGCATCGGCGCCAGGTCCGCGCCCTGTTCGCGAGCGCGCTCGTAGTCGCGCAGCGAGGCGTAGTTGCCGGAGGCGCGGAGCAACTCCTGGCGGCGGACCATCTCGCCGTGCAGGGCGTCGTACATGCGGTCGACGAGGGGGAGCTCGTCCTCGAGGTTGGTGATGACCGCCGAGACGTGAGAGAGGCCGTCGAGGCCGAGGAAGGTGGCACCGCCCTTGAAATCGACCAGGACGAAGTTCAGGATCTCCGAGGAGTGGGTGACCGCCAGGCCGAGCACCAGGGTGCGCAGCAGCTCGCTCTTGCCCGAGCCGGTGGCGCCGATGACCAGCCCGTGCGGGCCCATCCCACCCTGCGCCGACTCCTTGATGTCGAGTTCGACCACCCGGCCGTCGGAGCCGAGGCCGATCGGCACCCGTAGCCGGTTGCGTCCGGCTCTGGGCCGCCAGGTCACCGCGGGGTCGAGACGGGTCGGATCGCCGACGCCGAGCAGGTCGGTCAGCGAGGTGTCCACCGAGAGCACGTCCTGCGGCTCCCCGCCCTTGGCGGTCGAGGCGCGCAGCGGCGCGAGCTGCCTGGCCAGTCCCTCGGCCCTGAGGAAGTCCATCCGGTCGGGATCGCCGAGGCGGGTCGAGTTCTCCTTGCCCGCGTGGTCGATCTTGACCATGAAGAAGCCCTCCGGCTGGACGTCCAGCCGGAGCGTGTTCTTCTCCTCGATCGGTGCCGTCGAACCGGACAGGTCGATCACGGTGACACCCTGGATGGCGTCGCCGCCCAGCTGGGAGTCGTGCGGCACGTGCCCGCCGTCGATGATCAGCACGTGGTACGGCAGGGCGTCGGAGGAGGCGCCCGGGTTGAACCGTGCCCGCTCCCTCAACTCGCCGCCGACCAGCTTGTCGAGCTCACCGAGATCGTTGGTCATGAGCCGGACCGGGCCTGCGGCGTCATGCTCCTCCGGGTGCAGCGCGTGGGGCAGCCACTTGACCCAGTCCCACTGCGACATCCATTCCTCGCCCGCGCACACCATGATCCGCATGTCGTCGGGAGAGTGGAACACGGCGATCTGCGCGATCATCGCGCGCACGATCTCGTGTACGGACGCCACGTCGCCGGTCAGCCTGATCCGTGCGAAGGAGTGCAGGGCCACGGCGACCGGCAGCCGGGAGACGGTCGAGTGCGCCCGGACGAACCGTCGCAGCGCGCCGGACGACAGGGCGTCCAGATCCTCGACGGGTTTGGAATCGGGAGGGATGAGCTTGAGAGCGAGCTTCTGTACGCCCGTGCCGAGTCGTACGGTGCCGAAGTCGTCGTCGTGGGAGCGCCGTTCCCACAGGCGCGGACCCATGGCGATCCACCACAGGGAGTCGGGGGCCGGGGCGCCCCACTCAAGAGCCCCCCGCTGTTGCGCGGCCGCTCGTCGTACCCTCTTGCGGATCTGGGCGAGGTAGCGGAAGTAGTCGCGGCGCAGGCTGTTCAGCCGCTGCCTGCGTTCCCCGGCCTGGCGGCTTATCTGCCCCACCGACATGCCCACCATGGAGACGGCGAACAGGCCGCTCGCCACATACATGATCGGGTTGGAGTTCCCCCCGGCGGTGAACATCAGACCCATCGCGGCGCCACCGGCCACCATCGGCAGGTAGGTGAGGATCGCGGTGAAACCCTGTGACTCGACCTCGGGAATCTCCGGTGGAGACTCAAGCAGGATCTCGCCCCGAGGTGGCTTGGGCGGGGGACGGCGTTCGGGACGTCGTATGACGACGATGCTCACCCTGCGTCACCCTCCTGGTCGTTCGCCGGGTCGTCGGTCACGGATACTCGCCTAAGGCTGCCGTGCATGATCCATTCTCGCCCGCTACGGTATCCGGGATATCTGTGATGTTCGCAATGTCGGTGGTGGGACGGAGGACAAAGGTGAGTTCACTTGCTCAACCGCCTGCTCCAGGATTGACGCCGCAGACCGCGCCGGCCCGGGTCGCCGCTCCGCTACCCGCACTGTGTCACGTCACGGTGGTGGCCCCCAGGGGGAAGGCGGATCTGGCGCTACCGGCAGACCTTCCGCTACCGCACATCCTGCCCGGCCTGCTGCAGGCGCTGGGCGAGCCGGGAGGCGACTCCGCGACGGCTCCCGGATGGGCGCTCCAGCGGCTCGGCGGCCCCCCGCTCGACATCGGTCAGAGCCTGGGTGCTCTGGGGGTGCTCGACGGTGAGGTGCTCTACCTGCGACCCCGCGACTCCGTGCTCCCTCCGGCCCTGTTCGACGACGTGGCCGACGTGGTCGCCACGAGGGTGAAGGACGGCCCGGGCAAGTGGGCCCCGGAGCACACCCGCCTGGTGGGCCTGGGGCTCGCGGTGGCACTCCTGGTCGCCGGAGCCCTGTCCCTGATACTGGCGGGGCCGCCGTGGACGGTTCCCGCCGTGCTCTGCGGGGTGTTCGCGGCTCTCCTGATCGCCGCGGGCGCCGTGCTGTCCCGGGCGATGGGCGACTCCGCGGCGGGCGCGCTGATCGGATACGCGGCCCTGCCCTACGGCTTTCTCGCGGGGCTCCTCGCGCCGCTGGCCCTCGGAGGTCTGAGTGGCCTGGGCGCGCCTCACCTGCTGTCGGCGTTCGCCGTCACCGTGCTCGTCGCGACCCTCGGCCTCGTCGCGGTCGCCGACGGCGTGCCCGGACTCCTCGGCTCCGCCGTGGCCTCGGCGGTCGGCGCGGTGGGGGCCGCCGTCGTGATGCTGTCCGGAGCCCCCGCCCAGGGAGTCGCCGCGCTGACCGCCACGGTCGTGCTTGCGTTCGGCCCGCTGATCTCGACCCTGTCGTTCCGGCTCGCCGGGATGCCGATGCCCTCGATGCCCACCAACGCCGAGGAGTTGCGGAGCGACAACCACCAGGTCGATGGCCCGGCCGTCCAGGAGCGCGCCGGCCAGGCACGGCACTACGCGACCGGATTCGTGGTAGCGACCGCCCTGGTGGGGCTGGTGGCCCAGGTCTATCTCGCGCTGGACTCCCGCTGGACCGCCACGGCCACCACGCTCTCCCTGTCGCTGGTCCTGTTCATGCGGGCCCGCGTCTTCCAGGGGCTTGGCCAGCGGCTCTGGCTGACGATCACCGGCACCGCCGGAATCGTCCTCTTCGCGATGTCACAGGCCGTCGCCGGGGGCGGTCTCACGGCGGTCGGTGTGGCGACGGGGTTGTTCTGGATCGCCGCGATCCCGGTGGGCATCGGCCTGGCGCTGCCGCGTGGGAAACCGTCCCCGTTCTGGGGCAGGGCCGGGGACATCGTGGAGACCCTGCTGATCGTCGCACTGTTCCCGCTCGCCCTCGGCGTGCTGGACGTCTACTCCTGGGTACGTGGCCTGGCTGGCTGAGCTACTGCCCGTAAGGCATGGGCTTGTCCTGCTTGGGGGCGATCCAGTCGAAGCCACGGGTGCCCCTCAGCATCGCGTTGTCGTCGGCGTAACCGCGGAAGGTCGGGTAGCGCGTCACGTCGATCGTCGCCTGCTTGAACTCGATGGCGGCCGCGTCGGTCGGCGCGAAGTTGTCCAGGTAGAGGTCTCTGCGCCAGAGGTTGAAGAGGGTGTATCCCACGGCGCCGAGATAGCTGGTCATCACTCCGGCCCAGGCGAGCAGGACCTTGTCGGAGGCGGCTGCCAGCAGGCGCAGGTAGAGCCGGGCCTGGGGGGCGGCAGGGGTGAACGTGAGCGCCACCGTGGCCAAGGTCGCCGTGAGCATCGCCGCGGAGAAGGCGGTGACGGTCCAGATGAAGTTGCGGTAGGCGCTGCCGACCTCGTCCATACAGCCGGCGACGTCGTTGAAGACTCCGCGCAGTGCCTCGGTCTTCTCCAGGAAGGTCGCGAGGACCTCCTCCACCCCCCGTTCGTCCTCCGCCTTCCAGACCGTTCTCAGCTGGTCGTTGATATTGGGGATGAGCCGTTTCGGGCCACCGTCGAGTTCACGCGCGAGCGCGTGCCAGTTGTTGACGGTCCGGATGATCGCGGCATGGTCCGCCTGCAGCGCCTCTACGGCGCCGAACGCGAGCAGGGGGACTCCGGTCAGGAGCTGCACCCGTCTCAGGTTGGAGAGTGCCTGCTCCATCGCGTGCGGCGCGCCCGCGTGCTTCGCCATCATGATCTGCCTTCGTGGTTTCCCGGCCTTCCCGTTGTCTCCCGGTCAGACGTATCGGACGGTGCCCGCGTCCTCGGCCGCGCGCCAGTTGGTGGCGGCGACGCGCATCCCGCCCTGCAGCCGCTCGACGGCCTCTATCGCGTCCCGAAGGAACTGGGCCGACTCCTCCTGAACCTTTCGGTAGGAGGGGGCGATCATCAGGCTGCCCATCATCCCGAGGTCGGAGTCGCTGAGGATCGTGTCGTGCAGCTTCTGTAGATGATCTTTGAAATGGTCGATGAGGTCAGGTTCCAGACGCTCCGCGACTCGCAGGATGCCCGTTGAGGTGACGTACCTGTCCTGGTTGTCCTGGGCGCCGCCGGGGGAGGGGGCCGCCGTGGACACCGTGCTGGACACCGTGCTGGGCGATGACGGCCGCCATACGGTCGGATGAGGGCCGGCGGTGCTCGGTGAGGGAGTGGACATGTGATCTCCCTATCACCGGGTTCGCCACTCCTGCCACG
Organism: Streptosporangium sp. NPDC005286; assembly: GCF_040607515.1. Taxonomy (NCBI): domain Bacteria; kingdom Bacillati; phylum Actinomycetota; class Actinomycetes; order Streptosporangiales; family Streptosporangiaceae; genus Streptosporangium; species Streptosporangium sp. NPDC005286. Next base: position 15,072 of record NZ_JBEXGU010000041.1, read on the forward strand.
CGTCAAACGGCGTTCATCCAGGTGGGAGGCGTCTGTTCATGCGACGTTCGGGGTGATGACATCTGCCGCTGGAGGTGGGTTCACCGGCTCTCGATCGACTGCGAACCCTGATTTACATGTGATCTTCAAGGGGGGGCTGTGGTCTTCGAGTTCGACCCGGTGGGAGCCGGGCCCGAGGAGTTCGACAAGATGAGCGGCCAGGCGGACCGGGCCGTGCGGGACCTGGCCGGAGCCGTCGAGGAGATCGGTGCGGTGCGGGGGGAGGGGGAGTCCGCCGACGGTCTGGTACGGGCGACGGTGGACGGCGGCGGGATGATCCAGGGAATCCGGCTGGACGCGCGGGCGATGAGGCTGGGGAGCGAGGGCCTCGCCGAGGCGCTGACGGATGTCGTACGGGCCGCGCAGGAGGACGCCCGGCGGAGGACCGAGAGCCTGTTGCGCTCCGCGTTCGGTGGGGAGACCCCGCCGGTGATCGACGTTGGACGGACGCTGCGGCGGTTCGAGGAGGTCCAGGAGTCCTTCGCACGCTCCATGGACGGGAGTTTCGCGGAACTGGACAGGCTCCGGCGTCGACCGTCGTGATCCCGGCCGTATTGCCACCCCGCGGGAATGGCGGCTAGGTTGCCCGGAAAGTGACCGCCTGTTACTCGTGGGGTAAGTGGCGCCCGGGGAGGGGACCCTCGATGAGGGAATTCGGGGAATTCGCGAACATCGATGTCGACAGGTTTCTGAACGGCGTGGAGTCGCAGATCGCGCGCACGGGGAGACTGCGGGAGGACGTCGCCGGGCTGGTGGGGCGTGCCCAGGACGAGGACGAGCTGGTCTCGGTGGAGTACACGACCGAGGGGCTACGCGCGCTCGACATCCATCCCAAGGCGATGCGGCTGAGCTCGTCCGAACTCGCGGAGAAGATAAAGGCGACCCTCCAGGACGCCTCCCAGGATCTGCAGACGCGGGTGAACGCGGTGATGGGCGAGGTGTTCGGCGAGGAGATGAACCCGATGAGATTCGTCGCCGATCCGGAGGCGGCGATGAGCCAGGTCAAGTCCGCCGAGGCCACCTACAAGCGGACGTTCGAGGATGTGATGGGCGAGCTCGACCGAATTCGCCGAGGACTTGAGTAGCGCCCCGGTCCGTCGCGGTCGGCCTTCGGATGTGGGCGGCCTGAGGTGTGATCCGGCCGCCGCGCCGATCGCCTTGGGGTGCCCGTCCGGTCTGCCCCCTCTGGCCTGCATGTTTTTCTTAATGTGACTAAAGTGTTATCTGAGCTTGATATACATTCATGTTAGGTATGTTGCGCTAGATCGCTAACATGCCATTCGATGGCATTTGCGGCTATAGCTCTTTCTGTCCGCGTGTGCGGTGTTGTGGCCGTACGGTCCGTGGCAGACACGGCATCGTCGCGAAGAAGCAGGCTTATGTCACGGAGGTAGCCGGTGGCGGAGTTTTTTGGCGCGAGCGCGACACAGATCAGGAGAGCGTCCGAGCTCGTCGTTGACACCGCGCAGTACGTCGACGGCCTGCGCCGGGGCGTCGAGACCACGACCCAGGAGCTGACCGCCTCGGGCTGGCTCGGCCCGGCGTCCGCCAGGTTCGTCGGCGCGATGCGCAAGTGGGATGAGCAGATGATGATCGTGCGACGGGACCTGGAGTCGATCGCCAGGAAGATGGGCGACAACTCCATCACCTACAGCGCGGCGGACCAGGACGTTCAGTCAGGTATGAACAGGGTCGACTCCCTCATCAACACCAGCACGACGGCGTCCTGACCGTGGACGTCGGCGTGAAGTGAACCTGCTCGACCCACGACCAAGAACGGAGATCGATGTGTCCGATTCGGACTATACAAAGGTCAACTTCGTCCAGATGGAGCAGGCCCAGGAAGGGCTCCTCCGCGTCGTCACGGCCATGGACACCGCCACTGACCAGCTCATCACCAAGCTCCAGGAGGTGCTGGGCGACAGCTGGGCGGGTGACGCGGCGACCTACTTCGAGGATCACCGCAAGATCTGGGACGCGGCCGAGCAGGAGATGGGCCGCCAGTTGAACATCGCCGCGGTCGCCCTCGGCACCGCCAACGAGAACTACCGGGCGGCGGAGGCGAGGAACAAGGCCATCTGGAGCAGCGGCTGAGACGACCGGTACACGTCTCATGTGGTCTCGGCCATCGATGCGTGACGCGATGGCCGAGACCGTTCGTCTTCTTCGAGGGGGAAACGTGAGCAGAGCCTCCGACGGCGGTGCTCCCGGCTGGCCCGGGCTGGACGGTGAGGCGACACTCGAGTACGACACCACGCTGATGCGGAAGGTCGCGGACGAGCTGGAGCGGCATCTCGGCCCCCTCAAGGGGGCGGCCCACGCCGAGGGATACACGACGGGATCGCTGAAGAGCGTGCAGGTCAACGGTGGGCTGACCGAGCGGGAACTGGGAGCCTGGCCGGCGGCGAGCGCGTTCACCAGATCCGTCGGCATGGTGCCCGACCCCGGTGGGATCGTCTCCCTCGAACAGGGGAACGCGGCGCTGCGGTATGTCTACCAGCTGTTCGTGACCCGGTACGAGGAGGCCATCCAGGCAATCCGCGCGAACGCCGACGAGTACGACAGGGCCGATCCCCGCCGAGGAAACGGCTCGAACGCATAGGAGTGGAAGGTCGTCGTGGGCAGCGATTCAGGGAGCCGGCGGATACGCGCCACCGGCGCGGCGCCCGAGCAGGGCGAGGTCACCGCGTCCAGAGCCCAGATCGAGCAGTGGTTGCGGAACACCTCGCCCATGGCGGTCGACGACGCGGGGTTCGCCTACATGCACGCCGCGAGCACGATCGGCACCCTTCGTGACGCACTGCCGTCGAACGCGACGAGACTCAGCCAGTCGTGGCGCGGCGAGACGTCCGCCGAAGTGCAGAGAGCGCTGCAGATGCTGCACTCCACCGCCGAGGAACTGGTCTCCACGATGGAGAAGATGTCCGAGGTCCTCAGATGGTACGGCGGGGTCTGTCTCCCTGAGGCCCGCCGGAAGATCGAGAACCTCGACAACCCCGGCGGGGCGGAGCGGACGCCCAATCCCGAACCCGGGCCCGCCCCGACAGCGACCCCGACGGCGACCGCGTCCGGCGGGTCGACGCCAGCGCCTCAGGAGCCCTCGGCCGGCGCGTCGCCGTCGGCCTCCGCCGTCGAGGACGGCACCTACGCGGCCCGCCAGGCGCTGCGCACGCTGAACGCGCAGATCCTCGAACTCAACCACAGGGTGCCCGAGGCGATCTTCTACGACCTGCCGACCGTGACGATACCGGAGGGCGGCCAGGTCTATCCCGACGTCGTCTACCCCGACGGCGACCCGTACCCGAACGGCCGCCCCGAGCCAGAGGGCAGGGGGCCGGGTGCCTGGACGGCGAGCGGCGGAGCGGGCGCGGAGTCCGGCGGCCGGTCTTCGGACTCCGCCGGCGGGAGCGGCGGGGGAGCGGGCGCTTCAGCGACCGGTGGCGGGAGCCGGGGTGGGTCGGTCTCGACCCCCGGCACGGAGGGTATCGGTCCGGGCGCCCCGGGCCCGGATGGTTCGGCCCCGGGTGGCAGGGATCCCGGCGATCCCGGCGATCCCGGTGATCCCGGCGATCCCGGCGATCCCGGGAACGGCGGCCCGGGTTCGGACGGTCCTGGAGGGACGGGCGGGCAGGATCCGCCCATCGCGGACGGCACCGGCAGCGGCACCGATACGGGCACCGGCACCGGCCAGAACCCGCAGAACGACGGAACCGTCCCCGCGGTGATCGACGGAACGGACGGCACACCGGCCGACGATCCCGGGAGCACCGAGGTGGCGAGCTTCATCCCGCAGACCCCGGCGACGGTTCCGGTGATCCAGCAGAGCCCGGTCGGCCCCGCCGGACCGGTGACGACCGTCGTTCCCCCCGCCACCTCCGTTCCTCCGGTGCTGGGCACCCCGGGTGTGGGAGCGGGGACGGCCGTGCCGCCCCCCAATGCCGCGACGGCGCGGGGAGCGATGAACGGCATGCCGATGGTGCCGCTCATGGGCGGCGGGGCCGGGGGCGAGAGCGCCCAGGAGTCCGAGAGGTTCAGCCCACTGACGGAAGAGCAGGACGTCTGGGGCTCGCGCCCCGACGTGACCTCCGCGCTCATCAGCGGATCCGCCGCGGACCACGGAAAGGTACGGCATGGCGATCGAACTTGACCCGGACTGGCCCGGCCTGACGATCAAGGACGACAGCAGCGGCGACGGCGGCCCCGAGGGGAACCACGCCGAGATCGAGCGGATCGCACGTGCGCTGGACGAGTCGCTGACGACGCTGACGACGCCCACGCAGCCGCCGGCGACATCGGTCGCCCAAGATCAGGGAGGCCCACCCGCGCCGTTACCCGGGCCGCCCCCCGGCGCCGGGTCGCTGCCCGACGTCCGGCTCCAGTGCGCGATCGGCTCCGCCCACATGGGGGAGTGGCTCACCGCGCAGCAGTTCGCCATGGCGACCTACACCGCCTACGCGACGCTCATCGGCGAGACGGAAGGGTCCGGCGGCCTCTACTCGTCGCTGGTCCAGCAGTACGACACGGTCGTCGAGGCGCTCATCGGCATCGCCAGGACCAACACCGCCGCCGAGCAAGCCAACATGGAGCCGGGCGACCGGCGCGACGTCTGACGAGGAGCCACCATGGCGGAAACGGGATCGACCTCGCCCAACCAGACCGTCATCAACATTCCCAAGGAGACGCTCTCGATCACGCTCTTCGAGAGCACCCTGGAGAAAATCAAGGGCTGGATCGACAGCACCAATCCGGATTCGGTACGCCGGGCCGGTGACTACTACCTCGCCGCCCAGACCCTGCTTGAGAACGCCGCGCGAGAGCTCAAGAGCAAGGCCGTCGAACTCGCCGACCACTACCGGGGGCCGGCGAGCGTGGAGACGCAGAAACAGCTGCAGTCTCTGCACGGGACCATCCGCGAGCTGGCCGACAAGATGGGGATGATGGGTCCGCCGCTGCACCAGTACGCGGACACCCTGGTCTGGGCCCAGCAGAACCTCGTCGTGAAGAGGGGGCAGGACTCGCGGTCGGACCACGACACCGACTGGGCGGACCACATCCCGTTCTACGGGATGTACCGGGTGGAGGACCGGGCCAGAGACCACTTCTACGAGGTCAACCAGAGGATCGCCGAGCACTACTCGCTGCTCCCCAGCCAGGTGCAGGAGGCGTTGCCCACCCCGACCCCGCTGGACATCCCCGACTTCAAGGACGGGGGCTTCACCCCCGGCCCGCCTCCCGGACTGCCTCCCGGCGGGCCGGCCGGCCAGGACTCGCCCTACGGTCCCGGCGGCACGGACCGGCCGTTCGACCCGGAGCCGGCGGAAGGAGGGCCGTACGACCTGATCTCCTCGGGGGGCGACACGAACGGTACCGGTGCCGGCGGGCCGGGGACGGATCGGTTCGGGCCGGACCAGGGCGCCTGGGGTCCGGGCCAGGTCCAGCCCTCCGGCCCGTCCGGCTCGAACGGCCAGTCCGTGCCGGGCTGGAACGGCTCGGATCCGTCTCCGCAGTCCTTGGACGGCGCCGAGGCTCCCCGCCAGGACCTGTCCGTACCGGATGACGGAACCCGGCTCACCGGCCTGAACGACACGGCGCTGACCGGGCCGGCGAACGCCTCGACGAACGGCCTGTCGTCGAACGGGGGGCCGGGCATCGGCACGCCGGGCGGGGCGGGAACGGGCGGGGCGGGGATCTGGGGCACGGGCGGCGCCGGAGCCCTCTCCGGAGTCCCCTCCGGAGCCCGCGGAGGGATGAACGGCATGCCGATCTTGCCGCTCGGGGCGCCGCTTCACGGACAGGGAGGCGAGAGGGGGCAGGAGTACGAGAACACCACCGACCTCCTGGAGGATGACGAGGTCTGGGGCAGCGGCGGCCCCACCATACCCCCGCTGCTCACCTAGACGCGGTACCGGAGAGGGTGGAGATGGGCGAACTTGTTCCGGGAATGAACTTCGGCCCGACGAGTCAGGAGATCGGCTACTCGGCCGACGATCTGGACGGACTCGGCAACGGGTTCGGCAGGGAGGCGCCGGGCCTGGAGTCACTGGGGAAGAGGACCGCTGCGATCGGCATCGGTTTTCCCGCGTTCGGCGTCGTCGGCATAGGGCTGCTGACGGCCACCGACCAGGCTCGCGACAGCGCCGCCCAGGCTCTCGAAGCGAGCGCGAAGGTGCTGAACTCCTGGAAGGCGGCTCTTGCCGCGATGGCCGAGGACATGAGGAAGCGGGAGAAGGAGAACGAGGAACTCTTCCCGGGGCCGGGCTCTCCCGGACTCGGCACGCCGGATCTCGGTGGCCTGGATCTGGGGGGCACGGGCCTTGATGACACGGGCCTGCCCGGTACAGGCCTTGACGACACGGGCCTTCCCGGTACGGGCCTTCCTGGCACGGGCCTTCCTGACACGGATGGCCTCGACCCGACCGCGCCCGGTGCGCGGACCCCGGACCTGGAGACGCCCGACCTCAAGACGCCGGGCACGGACCTTCCCGATTCGAACACCCCCACGCCCGACATACCGGCGCCGAACACCGACCTGCCGCAGGTCCCCGACACGAACATCCCGGGCCTCGATCCTGGTGACGCGGCGAACACGCCGGCCACCCCGAACCTCGACCTGCCGGACCCGGGGAAGACGGACCTGGCGGGTTACACCCCTCCCGACCTGACGACGTCGCAGCCGAGGGTGCCGGAAGCCTCGACCTGGTCGGGCGAGTCCGGCCGTTCCGGCGGCGCCTCCCCCTCCGGAGCGGCGGCGGGCGGCGGGCAGTCCTCACTGGCCGGCGCGCGTGGGGCCGGGCTGAACGGCATGGCGGGAATGCCCTTCATGCCGATGGGCGGTGCCGGCGACCAGAAGAGGGAGATCGACAACCCGTTCTCGGGCCTGTCGGGGGACGAGGGGGACTGGGACGACGACGCCGACGTCGCCCCCGCCGTGCTCGGGCAGGAGCAGTGATCGACGAGGATCGGTCCCCCCTGCCCGGAGGCCTGACGGTCCGGCGGTCTGAAGGAAGGCGCTCGCCGTGAGCTACGAGAGTGACAAGGCGATGTACATCGCGGCGGCGGCGGAGGCCGCCGCCGCCGCGGTCGTGCTCATGTCCCCCATCGCGAAGAGCATCGCCGTGATGATCGGCACCATGATTTCCGATCCCGGCGGCATGCAGAGGCTCGCCGAGCAGTGGCGTGACTCGAAGCTGGGGGGCGAGGCCGTGGATCTCAACGACCTGAAGGCCACGATAACCGGCCTGAGGGCGCTGGCCGAGGCCGGAGGATGGAAGGGAGAGGCACGCCAGTTGTTCGACTCCTCCTCGGCCGCCTTCCTTGAGGAGACGGCCAAGCTCGAGAACCACCGGGTCAGTGCCGGCGACACCGTCGAGCAGGCCGCGCTCATCTTCCACGTCGGTGCCCAGGTGGTGTTCTGGGCCGCGCAGCTCATGGCCTATCTGGCGGCCGTGGCCCTGGCCACCATGGTCGTTCCCGCGATGAGGGTGAGCGCGCAGATCGCGATACACCAGGCACTCAGAAGTATCGGCCAGGGCCTCGTGGCGCTGATCAGGACGAAGATGAAGGTGATTCTCTCCGCCACCGCGGTTCTCGGCATCGTGAACATGTACAGCGCGACCCAGGCGCAGTTGCTCCCCGGCCTGGAGGCCGTGACCGACAAGACGCCCGACTACGCGGGCTTGGGATTCGACTACCAGTCCGGCAGCCTCACCCCCTCGTTGGATCTGGGGGGCACCAAGCAGCCCAGCGGCGGCGTCCTGGGCATGTTCTGACCTCGACCGGCCGATGATCACAAGGAGGACATGTGTTTCCCTTCAACTCCTCTCCCGGCGGTTTCCGCTTCGAGGATCTGGACCGCTTGGTCGAGGACGCCGAGCAGGTGAGATACCGTGCGGAGGTCGTGCTACGTGAGCTCGACGACGTCACCGGCGAGGGCGAGAGCGCGAACGGCAAGGTCCGCGCGCGCACCGGCGCGGCCGGGCTCCTGCTGGAGGTGCGGCTCGATCCCCGGGTGATGGAGATGGGCAGCCAGGACCTGGCCGAGGAGGTGACGCTCGCCGTACGGCGGGCGCAGCAAGACGGCGACTACAAGCGGGAGCAGGTGCTGCGTGACGTTCTCGGCCCCTCCGGGCTGTCCACGGAGGAGCTCACCGACCCGTTCCAGGAGATCTCCAACGCCTTCGGCCGCTCCATGGACGAGCGGGAGGCCAGGGTCAGGGACGCGGGGCGCGAGCCCTACTGAGCCGACGGCGCCGGGCTGAGCCGACGGCACCGGCCGTACGGAAGGTTCCCGCGGGCGAGACCTTCCGTACGGCGTGACCTGTACGGCGTGATCGAGGTCAGGGCTTCGTCGGCCTCGACTGCAACGGGTTCTCCGGTATCTGCAGCGGTTCCGGAGCCGGGGCGAGAGGCACCCCGAAGGGCTCGGGGGCGCCGCGGAGAGCCGTACCCGGGATCAGGCCGAAGAAGGAACCGATGCCCATGACCAGCTTCGGATCGGTGATACCGGTCTTGCCCAGGGCTCCTCCCATCCCGGCGTTGAACCCTCCGGACACGAGCCCGAACGTCGCGAAGTTCTTCGCCATCTCCCCGGCGGACTTCCCACCCTGGAGCATGTCGTTCACCGGGGACGGGAGCGCCCCGGCCGTGACACCGGCGGCGAAGTTCATACGCGCGGGGTGGGCCGCGTGCGCCTTGGACCACCACGTGCTGCCGAAGGGCAGCGCGGACGCGATCCCCGCGGCATTGGTGAGCTGCGCGTATCCGAGGCTGAAAGGCTGTACGAAGGACTGGCCGTTGAGCATCCGGCCGAAGCCCGCCGTGGCGTAGCCGCCGGCCCAGGACATGCCGAACACCTTCCAGTAGTTCGAGAGGGCCGTCAGGCTGGTCTTGCCGAAGGAGTACGACTCGGACCCGTTGAGCGTCCAGGCCTTCGCGACCCTGCTCCTGCCCCCGGCGATCCCCAGGCTCCTCAGGGTGGTTCCGAGGTTCTTCAGCAGCGCGGTCAGCCTCATCATGATGTTCCCGGTGGCGACCGCGCCCTTGGCGGCGATGTTCGCGCGGGCGGCCCACGCCACGTAGGCGCCCAGGGCTCCGGCGGTGAGGGAGATGGCGACGCTGGCCGCGATGGACATCCCGATGGACTTGATGAGTTCTTCCAGCGCGCGCTTGGTCTCGTGGCTGGCCTCCGCCGCCGCGTCGAGCACCTCGGCGACGACCCTGAGGTTCTCGCTGAGCGCCCTGCGCTCCTCGGGGCTGAGCTGTTTCCTGTTCACATCCTGGAAGGCCGACGACGCCGCGCCGGACCAGTCGGCCGGGGGTCTGTACGCCGTGGGCTGAAGCATCTCGTTCACGCCCTGGAGATCCCGGTCGAGCTGGCGGCAGGCCTCGGCCATCTTGGTCAGCTGCCGCTGATCCGCGTCGCTGCCCAGCGACGCGATCGCGTTGGAGAGCGTCCGGAAGAGATCTTCTATCGGATCTGCCATGCCTGCTCCTTGCGTTCCCGCACCTACCTGCGCTCCTAATAGATCATGATTTCCCTCTCATCTGTCGACAAAAGGGAAAATTGGCGCGACGGATGTTCTACTGCTGAAGGCGGGCCGTCGGCGGCTGCTCCACGCGCACCGGTGCCCGCGCGGCCGCGGGGTCGAGCACCGGGCCCTCGGGGATCAGGAGCTTGAGCTGCGCGGGGAGTGGGGCGACGTCCTCCAGCGCGTAGCCGAGGCTGCCCAGCGCCTCCGGGGACTGGATGGCGTGCCGCCGCCCCTGGTCTCCGATCAGGTAGAGCGACTGGACCGAGTCCAGCCTGTCGTTTCCCGGCAGCACTCCCACCAGGGCGCCGGTGCCGGGCGGGAGCACCACCTGGTCGGCCGCGTCCTGGTTGAACCGGCCCGCGGGCGGCGTGGGGATCCGCACGGTGCTCTCGATCGTCAGCGTGGCCCGGGTCGAGCCGCGCTCCGCGTCGGAGTAGACGGCGCAGAGCGGGTCCGTCGGATTCGGAGTGATGATCTTCGGCATGACCGTGGGAAGGCCGGCGGAGTCCAGGCTGGTGGCCGACACCTTCATCCCGTTCGCGCTGGCGGCGTCCGTCTCGATCGGCCGCACCTGCCGGTCGCCGTACGCCTTCTTGCTGGCGGGGTTCTGCAACAGCAGGCTGACCTGGACGGGGGTGAGACTCGCCAGTCCGTCGGAGAGCAGGACGTACCACTTCTCGGAGCCGCCGGCCAGCGAGGGCACCCGGTACACCCGGCCCACCGCGGACTGCTTCCCGTCGGGCCCGCGGGCCGCGCGGCCGAGGCCGGGAATCTTCGGGCCTCGGAAGTCGGCCCCGACGGGCAGTGCGTTGAGCCAGGCCGCGGGGACCTGGCGGCGCCCGCCCTCCGGCAGCGCCCGCACGCTGCCGGCCGGTACGAGCATCCGCTGGTTCGACCAGAGCAGCCAGGTGTCGTTCCCCTCCTCGACGACCATGGCGCTGTCCGTCCCGATCGGGCGGCCTCCGACGTTCATGCCGCCGACCAGTGAGGTGTACAGCCGGCGCTCGCCGCGGGTGTCCACGCCCTCCACCACGCAGGCCGACCAGGGGGCACGGACCAGTTTGCCGGGGGCGGGCAGCGACTGGGGGGCGCCGGGGATGCCCACCATCGTGCCGCGCTGGAAGTCCGCGAGGGAGGCCGAGGTGACGGTGCGCACGGTCACCTCCCGCTCGCGTAGCAACAGCCGGGCGGAGGTGATGTTGGCGACCGGGAGCATCTCCTTCCGCGGCGCGCTGTAGACGAAGACCGCGCCCGACTCCTCCTCCACGATCACGGTCCCCGGCTCGGTGAGCGCGGTCGCGCCACCGGGGAAGAGCAGCCCGACTATGCCGAAGCCGACCGTCACCAGCACCGCGGCCAGCACACCGCAGAACATCGCCACGTTGAGCCTGCGCATCGGCGATTCGGGCAGGTCCGGCTCGCCCTGGAGCAGGGCCATGTTCAGGCGCTGGACCATCAGCTTGTGCGCCTGGTAGAGGTCACGACGGGTCTGCATGCCGCCCCCACCTCGCCGCCTCCACCGGGGAACGATGGATGAGGAGACTCATCGCGCTCTCACCCGCCACTCTCGATCCGGGCCGGCCGCCATCCCCGGCGGTGGCCCAGCGGGGTCACCACCCTGGCCAGGACGGCCAGGAGCGCCAGCGAGAGGGAGAACAGGGCGACCCAGGCGGCGACCGCGATTCCATGGGAGTCCTCCACGGGGACCCGCGGGATCGCGTCAGCCGGCAGCGGGGCGGCCTCGTCCGGAGCGATCGCCACCGACTCCGACGGCAGGATCGCCGAGACGGCCAGCAGCGGATTGATCACTCCCTCGCCGGTCCCGACCCCGGAGCCGCCACCGGCGGTCAGCTTGATGCGCCGATGCACGGCCAGGTGGTCCAGCCCGGGGTGACGGGCGCGCACCAGCGCCACGACTCCCGCGACGTACGGCGCGGCGAAGCTGGTGCCCTCCAGGCCCTCGCTGTAGGCCCTGCCCGGCGAGGTGGAGGTGAGGTCGACGCCGGGGGCGAGCACGGAGACCGGGGTGGTGGTGCTGGAGGAGGAGGCCCTGGTGCCGTCCGGGTTGGCCGAGCCGACGGAGATGACTCCGGGATAGGCGGCCGGGTAGGCGGGCGGGGAGGTGCCGTCATCCTTGGTGACGTTGCCCGCGGCGGCCACTATCACCACGTCCTGGGCCAGGGCGTAGTTCACCACCTTCCTCAGATCGGGCTGGTCGTACGCCTTGGCCGACACGTTGATCACGTCGGCGCCGAGCCGGACGGCCCGCAGTATCGCGTGGGCCAGCGACCCCGCCTCGCCGATGTCCTTGTTCGTGTGCTTGACGGATATCAGCTTGGCCTCCGGCGCGATGCCGGCGAACGGCACTCCCTTGATCTCACTCGCCCCGATGATGCCCGCGACCTCCGTGCCGTGCCCGATGCAGTCGCCCCCGCCCGTGCCGGTGAGGTCGATCAGTGACTTTCCCATCTTCGTCAGCTGCGGGTGTGTGACGTCCACGCCGCTGTCGACGATCGCGACCGTCACCCCCGCGCCCCTGGTCAGCTTCCACACCTCCGGCAGGTTGAAGCGCCGCTGGGCCCACGACTCCCTGATGCTCTTCGTCCCGCGGGGCGGGGAGCAGTCGGCTGCGCCTCCCACCGCCCCTCCCGCCGCCGAGGCGGGGACGGGAGCGGTGACAGTCAGCGCGAGCACTCCCGCGACAAACTTCCCACCAATCATTGAAACCCCCGAAACAGGCGGACGTCAGACAGCACTCTTCATCTCTCGAAGGGCCGGGCAGCGGCTCCACACCGTCCCATGGCCACGGGTGCGTGTCGCCCGATCTCTCCCGCCCGGTTCACCTGCTCCTGGAGCCCGGCGAGCATCCGGTCGGCCGCGCGGTCGGCGGCAGGGTCGGCGCCGGGGGAGAGCGGCGTCATGCTTCTCTCCTCCCGCCGCGTTACCCGCGTTCGCCTCGGAGGTCATCCGCAGTTGGCCCAGCCCGTGCTGGTGCTGCCGCCGGGGCCGCCGCCGGAGATGCGCACGCACTTGCCCTTGGCCGGAAGGAAGACCGGGCCCGCGTAGTACTCGAAGTTGCCCCGGTCGGTTTTGGAAGCGCCCCCCTGTACCTCCAGGGTGGCCCAGACCTGCGTCGCCTTTCCGACGTCGGCGGTCTTCATCGTGACCGCGCAGTTGGTGCCGGTGGAGGTGTTGTAGAGCTGGTAGGTCGTCCCGCCGCCGAACTGGGCGGACCGCTGCACGTAGTAACCCGATCCGCAGACCTGCTGCGGGCTGTAGGGGTTGGAACGCGGCGGCGCCGCCGCGGTCGGTTTCGGAGCGGCCGTGGTCGGTTTGGCCGCGGGTGGTTTGGCCGCGGGTGGTTTGGTGGTGGGCGGTGATTCCGGGGCCACGGCCGGAGGATTGGTGGTCGGCTTCGACGACGGCGGCTTGGACTGTGTCGGGGCCGGTGGCTCGGGGGCCTCCCGTGTCGGGCTCGGCTCGGACCGCGTCGGGGGCGGTGGCTCGGGAGTCTCCCGTGTCGGGCTCGGCTTCGGCTGCGACGTCTGCTGAGGTTCTGTGGTTCGAGGAGTCGGCTTCCGCTTTTCCCCGGCCCTGGCGGTCGGCGTCGCCCTGGCCTTCTCCGTGGCCTGGGGCGGGGGAGCCGGCGCGGCGGTCGGCGCGGCGGTCGGCAAGGGGGCGGCCGGAATCGTCGGCACCGCGGTCGGCGGTGGGGTGAGCGGATCCAGTGCCGGGGGTGTGGGGACGTCGGTGGGCAGCTGCAACGGCCCGACGTCTCCCACCCGCGGCTCCGGTGTCATGCCCCAGGGCACGGTAACCCGGTTGGCCGGGTCGTCCGTGGTGCCCTGGCCCGGATCCACATTGCTCTGGCCCGGGTCTCCGCCCGCCCCGCCCGGACCTGCACTCCCCCGGCCCGGATCTCCACCCCCCTGCCCCTGCCACCGGCTCGCCAGCGCCAGCGGGGCCCTTTCGTTCGCGGCGGCCACCTGTCCGGTGTTGCCGAGGGAGGCGTAGTTTCCGGCGGCCCAGATTCCGAGGCCGGACATCAGGGCGACCACACCGACACCGGTCACCAGCATGAGGGGGAAACCGGCGGTCTTCCGCTGCTCCCTGGCGGGTTCGGTGATCACAGTCCCGCTCATCGGAGGCGGGCTTCCCGGCAGCGGCGGTGCGTTCCAGAGCGGCGTCGCCGGCGGCTGCACCGAGGCCGGGTACAGGGCCCCGTCCTTCGCGCCGGGGAGGTTCCCGCCGCCCTCGGCGGGCGGCGGGGGAGCCGGCAGGAGCGTTTCCACGGGCTGCCCGCCGAGCAGCCGCAGCATGGCCGCGCCGGTGTCGGGCCGAGCCTCCGGGCGGCTGTCCAGGCAGACGGCGATGAGGGAGCGGAGCCCGGACGGGATGCCGGTCAGGTTCGCCGGGCCCTCTGGCGCCGTCTCGGGCCGCTCAAGGAGAGGCGGCTGACCGGTCGCCGCGTAGACGACCGTCGCGGCCCAGGCGAAGAGGTCCGCGGGCCTTCCGGCCACGGTGGCAGGGACCGGTGCCTGACCGGTGCCGGTCTCCGTGATCCGGGCGATGTCGCCGCCGGATCCGAGCGCCGGGTGGATGTACTCGGGGGCGCGGTATCCCGGTTCGGAGCCGGTGTCGCCGAGGCCGATGTCGCAGACGCGGGGCCCGTCGGGACCGAGGAGCACGGTGTCCGGGCTGAGGCCGCCGTGGACGAGACCGGACAGGTGGATGGCCGTGAGCGCGGTGAGCATGCTGACGGCGAGCCGTTCCAGGGCGTCCCCGCTGAGCGGTCCGTCGGTGGTCACCGTCTCGCGCAGTGAACGGCCTCCCAGGTGCTCGCGGACCACATAGGGGGAGTCGTCGAACCAGCCGACCTCAAGGAGCCGGGCGGCGTGTGCGCCGGACACGCGCCTGGCGGCGTGCAGCTCGTTGGTGATTCGTTCGCGGGTCGGTGGGTCGGTGCCCGGACACGCTTCCAGCACGCGGATCACCCGGAGGGTGTCCTCGTCCAGTAGATGCCCCAGGTAGACGGCCTGCGTGGGGTCTTCGACGAGCCGGCCGACCAGGAGGTGGACGCCGATGCGCTTCGGATCTTCTTGCAGCAAAGGGTGCAAATCGCCCACGGGGGTTCCTATCGGCTCAAGTCTCTATATATGTATTTATCGCTTTATCAGGCACCATCAAATCAAATCTGACCCACCCGGATCACCGTTTTCATCCGTTCTTCATGCTCTTTTGCCTGTCGGGGGTGGGATGACTGGTTTCATTTGCGTATCGGAGTAATGGCGAGATTGCTGCCGGTGACAAGGACGGTCAACCTCATCCGCCTGACACACCGCACCGGCACCGGGAACCGGCCGGTGAGGCCGTACGAGGAGAGGTCACTCAGGGCGGGGACGGGATCCGGCGGTCCTAAGCTGGCCAGGGTGGGTGAGCCGGGCGGACGCCGGTGAGCGTCGCCCACGTCCCAACGTGAAACCAGGAGCAGTCTTGAGCCAGTACCCATGGGGTGAGGCGACCGCCACCGGCATCGGGTCGCATCCGGGGGAGGACCACGCCGAGGCGGTCAGGGTGGTCCTCGGCGAGTCGCCCGCGCTGCCGTACCTGCCGGAGCTGCCCGCCCGGGGCGTCGGCGCCGACATGATCGGGCGCACCGCGTCGCTCCTGCTGGAGATGCCCGTGGAGGTACAGCCGTCGGGCTGGCGGTTCGCCGACCGGCCGGGCCGTGACTTCAAACGCGCCCGCGACCATCTCATCCGCGACCTCGACGCCCTGGAGGAGGCGGCCCAGGGGTACGAGGGGCCCTTCAAGATCCAGGTGTGCGGGCCGTGGACGCTGGCCGGAGCGGTCGAGCTCAGGTACGGCGACAAGACGCTCGCCGACCCGGGGGCGGTGCGCGATCTGGTGGAGTCCCTGGCCGAGGGGCTCGCCGCGCACGTCGCCGACGTGCGCCGCAGGGTGCCGGGAGCCTCGAAGATCGTGGTGCAGATCGACGAGCCGGGGCTGCCGGGCGTTCTCGCGGGCACGGTGCCGACCGCCTCGGGCTTCGGGCGGCTGGCCGCGGTCGACCGTCAGGTCGCCGCGGACCGGCTCGGCGCGGTGTTCCCGGCGGGGACGTTCGCCGTCGTGCACTGCTGCGCCCCCGCCGTGCCCTTCCGCGTGCTGCGCGCGGCGGGCGCGGCGGGCGTCTCGCTCGACGCCCACCTGCTGAACAGGCGCGACGAGGACGTGATCGGCGAGACCGTCGAGGCGGGGACGGCTCTCTTCCTCGGTGTCGTGCCGGGGACGGACGCGAGGCTCCCCGACGTCGGAGTGGTCGCCGGACCGGCCGTCGAGCTCTGGCGCCGTCTCGGCTTCCCCGCCGCGACGCTGGCCTCGCAGGTGGTGCTCACCCCGGCCTGCGGCCTGGCCGGGGCCTCGCCCGCCTACGCCAGGGCGGCCCTGGCCACCTGCCGCAAGGCCGCCCGGGTGCTGCAGGACGACCCCGGCGAGTGATCCCGGCCGCCGGGGGCTTCAACTCGGGGTAAGGAAGGACGCGGACTGTCGGTGCTCGAGGATACGTTTGGCTTGGCCGACGACGAGGGGAGAAGCGGCGATGGGCGCTGAGGTCGAGGGCGTGCCGGTGCGGGCGTTGGAGCGGCACGCGGAGCTGACCGAGCTGGTCGAGGAGGCCAACTGGCGCTACCACGTGCTCGACTCGCCCACCGTGAGCGACGCCCAGTACGACGGGTGGATGCGCGAGCTGCGCGAGCTGGAGGAGGAGAGCCCGACCCTCCGCACGCCCGACTCCCCCACCCAGAAGATCGGCGCGCCGATCTCCAGCGATTTCAATCCGGTCAAGCACCTGCAGCGGATGGAGAGCCTCGACAACGCTTTCAAGGCCGAGGATCTCGCCGCCTGGCGGGCGAGGGCCGAGCGGCTGGCCGAGCGCGACCCCGCGCCCTACCTGTGCGAGCTGAAGATCGACGGTCTGGCGATCGCACTGGTCTACGAGAAGGGCCGCCTGACCAGGGGGGCCACCAGGGGCGACGGCCGCGTCGGTGACGACGTGACGGCCAATGTCCGCACGATCGCCAACGTGCCGCACCGCCTGACCGGCGACGACGTGCCCGACCTGGTGGAGGTCAGGGGCGAGGTCTACATCCCGGTCGAGGAGTTCAGGAAGCTCAACGAGCAGCTGGTCGAGACGGGTAAGGCGCCGTTCGCCAACCCGCGCAACTCCGCGGCGGGTTCCCTGCGGCAGAAGGATCCGCGCGTCACCGCGCAGCGGCCGCTGCACATGATCGTCCACGGGATCGGCAAGTGGGAGGGGACCGCCCCGCCCCGCACCCAGTCGGAGATCTACGACCGGCTCGCGGCGTTCGGCCTGCCGGTCAGCGACCTCTACCGGGTCGTCGACGACCTTGAGGGCATCAACGCCTTCATCGACTTCTACAACGAGCACCGTCACGACCCGGCCTACGAGATCGACGGCGTCGTGGTCAAGGTCAACCGCATCGAGCTCCAGCACAACCTGGGCTCCACCAGCCGGGCACCCCGCTGGGCGATCGCCTACAAGTATCCTCCCGAGGAGGTCAACACCAGGCTCCTCGACATCCAGGTCGCGGTGGGCCGCACCGGCAGGGTCACGCCGTACGGGGTCATGGAGCCGATCGTGGTGGCCGGCTCCACCGTCGAGCGGGCCACGCTGCACAACGCCTCCGAGGTCGCGCGCAAGGGAGTGCTGATCGGCGACACCGTGGTGCTGCGCAAGGCGGGCGACGTCATCCCCGAGATCGTCGGTCCGGTCGTCGACCTGCGCGACGGCACCGAGCGGGCGTTCGTGATGCCGGAGCGCTGCCCGGAGTGCGACACCGAGCTGGCGTACGAGAACGAGGGCGACGCCGACCTGCGCTGCCCCAACACCAGGGCGTGTCCCGCCCAGCTCCGCGAGCGCATCTTCTTCGCGGCCGGCCGCAGGGCCTTCGACATCGAGGGGCTGGGGTACGTGGCGGCCACCGCGCTGACCCAGCCGCTGCCGCCGCAGGAGCCGCCGGTCCGCACCGAGGCAGACCTGTTCGATCTGACGATCGAGCAGTTGCTGCCGATCAGGTCGGTGGTCCGCGATCCCGACACCGGGCTGCCCAAGACCGATCCGGAGGGCGGCGAGCAGAAGATCGTCACCTTCTTCGCCAACCAGAGCGGCGAGCCGAGCAAGAACGCCGAGAAGATGCTGGAGCAGCTGGAGAAGGCCAAGAGCCAGCCGGTCTGGCGGGTGCTCGTCGCGCTCTCCATCCGGCATGTCGGCCCCCCGACCGCCCAGGCGATCGCCGCGGAGTTCGGTTCCATCCACGCGATCGGGAAGGCCTCCGAGGAGGAGCTCGCCGCGGTCGAGGGCGTCGGCCCGCGGGTGGCCGCGGCGATCCGCGACTGGTTCGAGGTCGACTGGCACCGGGAGATCATCAAGCGCTGGGCGGACGCCGGGGTCCGGATGGTCGACGACCCGCCGGCCGAGCAGCTCCCGCAGACCCTGGCCGGGCTGACCTTCGTGGTGACCGGCACGCTCGCCGACTTCACCCGCGACGAGGCCGGTGAGGCCCTGGCCACCCGAGGTGGCAAGGTCGCGGCGTCGGTGTCGAAGAAGACCTCCTTCGTGGTGGTCGGAGAGAACGCGGGTTCCAAGTTCGACAAGGCCGTGAAGCTCGGCGTGCCGATCCTCGACGAGGCCGGTTTGCGAGTCCTGCTGGCCGAGGGGCCCGAGGCGGCGGCGGAGGTGACGGTGCGGCCCGAGGAGTGACCGGACCGCCCCGCCGCCGTGCGCAAGAACGCGTGAATTTTCAGTGACGGACCGTGCGCAATCGGTTTCGCGAAGTGGCCCGTAGGCCGTACTCTCCCATAGTGAACTAATGGGGGTTTTGTTACTCATGGCCGACCCAACCGACACTCGCGATACCGGACCGCGTCTGGGATCGCCCCTCTGGGCCTATCTCGCCGCCGTCATCTCGGTCGGGTTCGTCGTCCTGGTCGTGTCCCAGCTGCGCATGGACACGACCGAGATCGTGGAACTCGCCCGAAGCCCGCTGTTCTGGATGCTCACGGTCCTGGTCGTGCTGGGCGAGTTGCGGCCGGTGGTCCTGTCGTCGTCGCTGACCGTGGGCGGCACCTACCCGTCGACCATGTTCACCTTCGCCGCGCTGCTCCACTACGGCCTGCCGATCGCGGTGCTGCTGCAGGCGGTCGCCATGGTCGTCAACGGGGCGGTCACCCGTAAGGCGTGCCACCGGGTCATGTTCAACATCGCCCAGGTGACACTGGCCTGCACCGCCGCCGGGGTGGTGCTCGGCCTCTTCGGCGACCAGCCCGTCACGGTGGGCGCCGGGGTGCCCGACGGCGCCGACCTGCTGGCGATCGGGCTGGCCGGGCTGGCCTACTTCGTGGTTCGGGCCGCGCTGGTCTCCGGCGCGGTGGCGCTGCACGAGCGCAGGTCGATTCACCGGGTGATCAAGACCACGATCGGTCACCAGAGCCTCGTCTACGCCGGGCTGCTCGGCCTGGCCCCGCTCGTCGTGGTGGTGATGAACCACTCGCCGGCCCTGGTGCCGCTCTTCCTGGCGCCCATGCTGGCCGTCTACTTCACGGCCAGCATGTCGGTCCGCCGCGACCACCAGGCGATGCACGACGGCCTGACCGGGCTGCCCAACCGCAAGATGCTCGTGCTCAGCACGGAGGAGGCGCTCGCCGAGGCGCGGGAGGGCGAGCGGGTCGGCCTGTTCCTGCTCGACCTCGACCGGTTCAAGGAGATCAACGACACCCTCGGGCACCCGGTCGGTGACCGGCTCCTGCAGATGGTCGCGCACCGGCTCACCCACAGCGTCCGTCCTGGCGACGTGGTGGCCCGGCTCGGCGGCGACGAGTTCGCCGTCCTGCTGCCCTCGGTCAGGGACGCCGCGGCGGCCAGGGAGGTGGCGGCGCGCCTGCGGGTGGCGATCACCGAGCCGGTACGGCTGGAGGGCATGAGCTTCGACCTGGACGCCTCGTTCGGCATCGCCATCTATCCCGACCACGCACCGGACTTCGAGATGCTCCTGCAACGCTCCGACGTGGCGATGTACCTGGCGAAGGAGAGCAGGACCGGGGTCGAGATCTACGCCGCCGACAAGGACCGCAACAGTCCCGAGCGGCTCACCCTCCTCGGTGACCTGCGCAGGGCCATCGACCGCTCCGAGCTGCGGCTGCACTACCAGCCCAAGCTCGACCTGTCGGGAGGGCAGGTGCGGGGCGTGGAGGCGCTGCTGCGATGGCGCCACCCGGAGCGGGGGATGATCTCCCCGGGAGAGTTCGTGCCGATGGCCGAGCAGTCGTATCTGATGCGCCACCTCACCGGATACGTCATCGACGCGGCCCTGGAGCAGGCCGCCCACTGGTGGCACACCGGCCTGCACGAGCAGATCTCCGTCAACGTCTCGGCCCGCGACCTTCTCGACTCGGCGCTCTCCGACCAGCTGGGAGCGGGCCTGGCGCGATACCGGCTGCCGCCCAAGGCGATCCAGCTGGAGGTCACCGAGCGCATCCTGATGACCGACCAGGCGTACACCGCCGACGCGGTCCGCGCCCTGGCCTCGCTGGGTGTGCCGCTCGCGCTCGACGACTTCGGCACCGGCTACTCCTCGCTGGTTCGCCTGCAGCGTCTGCCGGTGGCCGAGGTCAAGATCGACTCCTCGTTCGTCCGCCGGATCGGCGAGTCCAAGGACGACGAGCGGATCGTCCGCTCGATCGTCGACCTGGTCCGCTCTCTCGGCCTGCGTTCGGTCGCCGAGGGCGTCGAGTCGGCCGAGGTGGCCGAGCGCCTGGCGGACATGGGGTGCGATCTGGGCCAGGGCTGGCTGTTCGCCAAGCCCATGTCGGCCGCGGACGCGACAGTATGGTTGCGCAAGCATCGGGGGCTCGCCCCGCACGACTTCGGCTTCCTGCGCCCCACCGAGATCCTCAACCCCCAGCGGGCCTAGCTCCCGGACCTTCCGCCTGCCGCGGCCGGACGGTCGGTGCCTCGCACGTGCCGCGGTGGCCGGTGACAATCCGGCGAGGCGGGACCCGGCCGTTCTGTCCCGCGAGTTTTCCGTCCAGGTCCTGGGCGATGGCGGTCACCGTCGGGTACGGCGCGGGTATCACATCCGGCCGGCCAGAACCCGGCCGCCATGGCCGGCACCGGTTCCGTGTCACGTTGTGTCACATCCGTTTGTCGGGCATTAAAACGTTCTTGACATAGGTGCGCAAGATCCCGCTTTGGCAGCGATTCTCCAGTGGGACGGGGCCGCGATCGCGGGGCGCCCGGGACCGAACGCGAGGTGGAACGTGATTCGGGGTGCGAGCTGGGAAGCCGGTGCACCGGTGCCCCTGACCCGCCGGGCGGGAACGTTTCAAGCCGGGCCCGCGGCGCGCCTCCGCGACCCGATGCCCATGGCGGCGACGTGGATCATCGGGCCTCCCGGCAGTAAAACGTTTCGCAATCTCCCGGCGGGCAGGGGCACGGCGCGGCCGATGTACGGCGATCTCGGCGGGCGACGGCAACCGGCTCAGGGCCTCCCGGATCGGTGCGCACCGGACAGGCCGGGAGCCGATTTCTCCGGCCTGGCGGGCCGGGGGCGGTCTGACCGCTTCGAGTAAGAGATCTTCGGTTGGTTGCGACGGTGTTAATGAGTCGGGACCCTCAGGTCGCGAGCCATAGGATGACAGTGTCCAATTGCCATTCCACGAAACGGGTTCAACGACTCATGTCCGCCATAACCCGCGACGAGGTCGCTCACCTCGCCCGGCTGTCCCGGCTGGCGCTGGCCGACGAGGAGCTCGACCACTTCGCCGCCCAGCTCGATGTGATCATCGGTGCGGTCGCCCGCGTCGCCGAGGTGGCGGCCGACGACATCCCGCCGTCCTCGCACGCGTTGCCGCTCACCAACGTCTACCGCCCCGACGAGGTGCGGCCAGGACTGACGCCGGAACAGGCGCTGTCAGGCGCCCCGGCAGTCGAGGACGACCGCTTCCGCGTGCCGCGCATCCTTGGGGAGGAAGCATGAGCCTCATCCACAAGACCGCCGCGGATCTGGGCGCGCTGATCGCCGCCGGAGAGGTCTCCGCCGTCGAGGTCGCCCAGGCCCATCTCGACCGGATCGCCGCCGTCGAGCCGCAGGTCAACGCCTTCCTCCACGTCAACGCCGAGACGACCCTGGAGCAGGCGCGGGCCGTCGACGCCCGCCGGGCCGCCGGCGAGGAGCTCGGCCCGCTGGCCGGCGTGCCGATCGCGCACAAGGACGTCTTCACCACCGTCGACATGCCGACCACGGCTGGATCCAAGATCCTTGAGGGCTATCGCCCGCCGTACGACGCCACCGTGACCCGCCGTCTGCGCGAGGCCGGCCTGGTGATCCTCGGCAAGACCAACCTGGATGAGTTCGCGATGGGCTCCTCCACCGAGAACTCCGCCTACGGCCCCACCCGCAACCCGTGGGACCTGTCCCGCATCCCCGGCGGCTCCTCCGGCGGCTCGTCCGCCGCGGTCGCCGCCTACGAGGCCCCGCTGTCCACCGGCACCGACACCGGCGGCTCGATCCGCCAGCCCGCCGCGGTCACCGGCATCGTGGGCATGAAGCCGACCTACGGCGGCTCGTCCCGCTACGGCCTGATCGCCTTCGCCAGCTCGCTCGACACGCCGGGCCCCTTCGCCCGCAACGTGCTGGACGCCGCGCTACTGCACGAGGCGTTCTCCGGCCACGACGTGATGGACGCGACCTCCGTCGACGCCCCGGTGCCCTCGGTCGTGGCGGCGGCGCGCAACGGCGACGTGGCCGGGCTGCGCATCGGCGTGGTCAAGGAGTTCGGCGGCGACGGCTACCAGGCGGGTGTGCTCGCGCGCTTCCACGAGACCGTGGAACTGCTGGAGTCGCTGGGCGCGAAGGTCTTCGAGGTCTCCTGCCCCTCGTTCACCACCGCCCTCCCGGCGTACTACCTCATCGCCCCCTCGGAGTGCTCCTCCAACCTGGCCCGCTTCGACGCCATGAGGTACGGCCTGCGCGTCGGCGACGACGGCACGCGCAGCGCCGAGGAGGTCATGGCCCTGACCAGGGCCCAGGGCTTCGGCCCCGAGGTCAAGCGCCGCATCATCCTCGGCACGTACGCGCTGTCCAGCGGTTACTACGACGCCTACTACGGCCAGGCGCAGAAGGTCCGCACGCTCATCGCACGCGACTTCGAGGCCGCCTTCCAGCAGGTGGACGTGCTCATCTCGCCGACGACGCCCACCACGGCGTTCCCGATCGGCGAGCGCGCCGACGACCCCATGGCGATGTACCTGGCCGACCTGTGCACCATCCCGACCAACCTGGCGGGCAACGCGGCCATCTCCGTGCCGTGCGGCCTGGCGGACGAGGACGGCCTGCCGGTCGGTCTGCAGATCATGGCTCCGGTGCTCGGCGACGACCGCTGCTACCGGGTCGGTGCCGCGGTCGAGCAGGCCCTCCAGGCGCGGTGGGGCGGCAGCCTGCTGTCCAGAGCCCCGGAGCTATAAGGGTTTTCTGGATTTCGGGGCGAGGGGGCGACAGGTGACAGGGAGAACGGCGGCATGATCACTCGGATCGAGATCGACGGGTTCAAGTCCTTCTTGAGCTTCGATCTCGATGTGCCGCCCTTCCTCGCGCTGGTCGGACCCAACGCGAGCGGCAAGTCGAACCTCTTCGACGCCGTGGGGTTCGTGGCGGCCGAGATCGAGGGGCCGGGCGGGCTGCTGGGTGCGACCCGCGGGCTGCCGGGCGAGCAGTTCCACCGGGTCGCCCACGGTTCCGCCGTGGGCGGGTTCGTCGTCTCGGTGGAGGCGCTGGTCACCCCGGAGCCCGGCTCCGTGGTGCCGGTCAGGTTCGACGTGGGTGCGGAGATGGTGCTGAAGATCCCCAGATCCAGCGGGGCCGTCATCAGCCACGTGGCCCAGCGGATCCCGCACGAGCTGCTGGATCTCCTGGTCGAGGACCCGGATCCGGAGGGCACGCCCCGCCGTACGGTCTCCTCGTGGCGCCGCTATTCGCCGTCCCCGGCGGCGATGCGCCGCCGCTGCCCCTCGGCCAACCAGGGACCGCTCGTGGCCGACGGCGCGAACCTGGCCGCGGTGCTCGGGCGGATGGCCGGTACGGAGGCGCTGGCCGACCTCGTGGTCGACCTCGCGGGGGTGCTCCCCGACGTCACCGGGCTGGTGCCGCGCACCGACCGGAGGGAATGCTCCTTCGACCTGCTCGTCGACGGCCAGGGAGCGGTGCCGGCCACGCTGCTCTCCGACGGCACCCTGCGGGTCCTCGGCCTGCTGACCGCCCTGCACGACCCCGACCACCCGGGCACGCTGCTGGTGGAGGAGATCGAGAGCGGCGTCCATCCGGGGCGCCTCGGCGAGCTGCTGCGGCGGGTGCGCCAGAGGACCTCCGGGCCGGGGGGTGCCGAGCCGCCGCGGCAGGTGATCCTCACCAGCCAGTCCCCGATCGTCGTCGCGGAGGTCTACCGGACCGAGCCGGACGCGCTGACGTTCCTCGACACCGCGGTCCGCGTCGACCCCGACAACGACCGGGTGTCGCGGGTGACCGTGGCCAAGCCGATCCAGCCGGACGGTGAGCCGGGCACGTTCGTCTCACCCCGGCAGGTCCGCAAGTACCTGGGCGCGGCCGCATGAGCCGCCCGCTGGTTCCTGGACTCATCGCGGAGGGGGAGACCGACGAGGGCTTCCTCAGCATCGTGATCGCCAGGCAGCTGCGCGAGCTCACCTGGATGTCACCGTACGCGGTGGACGTCAAGGAGACCGAGGTCGTCTCCCACGACCGGGAGCACATGGTCACCGCGCTGGAGGAGCTCGCGGCCGACTGCCACCTGCTCTTCACCCACGACGACGGGCGGGAGCGCCGCCGTAGCGACGGCGTCCGCTATCACTCGCACTACCTGGTGCCGGTGATCGGGCTTGGCGACACCGAGGCCTGGCTGCTCGCCGACCGCGCGGTGTGGGCGGGGCTGGCGGGCAGTGACCTCGGCGGGCTGCCCACGCGGCCCCGCGACGTCGAGAGGATCGCCGATCCCGCGGGGGTGCTGGCCGCGACCGTCCCCCGGCGTGGCAAGCCGGTCCGCGACTACTTCGAATACATAGGACGCAACATCGATCTCGCCGTCCTGGCCCAGGTGCCCGCCTACGCGAACTGGGTGGCCGAGACGAGGAACGCTTTGAAGGGACTTGGTTACCTGTGAGTGCTGAGAGAATCCGACGCAGTGAGCGTAGTGGCGCGCGAGGGACGAGCGCTCCGCGTAGCGAGGGAGGAGTGGTGAACGACAGTGAGCGCTGAGAGAACCCGACGCAGTGAGCGTAGTGGCGCGCGAGGGACGAGCGCTCCGCGTAGCGAGGGAGGAGTGGTGAACGACAATGAGCGCTGAGAGAACCCGACGCAGTGAGCGTAGTGGCGCGCGAGGGACGAGCGCTCCGCGTAGCGAGGGAGGAGTGGTGAACGACAATGAGCGCTGAGACACTGATGCCGTACGACGAGGCGCTGGAGCGCTTCGAGCCGGTGCTGGGCCTGGAGACGCATGTCGAGCTGGGCACGGCGTCGAAGATGTTCTGCGGCTGCCCGACCACGTTCGGCGCCCCGCCGAACACGCACGTCTGCCCGGTCTGCCTGGCGCTGCCCGGTTCGCTGCCCACGACCAACGCCGCCGCGATCGAGTCGACGATCCGTATCGGCCTGGCGCTCAACTGCTCCATCGCCGAGTGGTGTCGGTTCGCCCGGAAGAACTACTTCTATCCGGACATGCCGAAGAACTACCAGATCAGCCAGTACGACGAGCCGCTCTGTTTCGACGGCTACCTCGACGTCGAGGTCGACGGCAGGACGGTGCGGATCGAGATCGAGCGAGTCCACCTGGAGGAGGACACCGGCAAGTCCACCCATGTGGGCGGCGCGACCGGCCGCATCCACGGGGCCGACTACTCGATCGTCGACTACAACCGGGCCGGCATCCCGCTGGTGGAGATCGTCACCAAGCCGATCCCGGGGACCGACAGGCTCGCTCCCGAGATCGCCCGCGCCTACGGAACCGAGTTGCGCGAGGTCATGCGCGGCCTCGGCGTCTCGGACGTACGCATGGAGGAGGGCTCCATGCGCTTTGACGTCAACGTCTCGCTCATGCCGCGCGGCTCCTCGGAGTGGGGCACCCGCACCGAGACCAAGAACGTCAACTCGCTGCGCAGCGTCGAGCGCGCCGTGCGGGGTGAGATCGAGCGCCAGGCCGCGATCCTGGCCGATGGCGGCCGGATCATCCAGGAGACCCGCCACTTCCACGAGAACACCGGCACCACCACCTCGGGACGGTCCAAGGAGGAGGCGCAGGACTACCGCTACTTCCCCGAGCCCGACCTGGTGCCGATCGCCCCCGACCCCGCCTGGGTCGCCGAGCTCAAGACGACCCTGCCGGAGCTGCCGGGCGTGCGGCGCAAGCGGCTCCAGCAGGAGTGGGGCGTGTCGGACCTGGACATGACGTCCATGCACAACGCCGACGCCATCGGCCTGGTCGAGGCGACGGTCGCCGCCGGGGCCCCGCCCGCGGACGCCCGCAAGTGGTGGATGGGCGAGCTGGCCCGCCGCGCCAACGAGGCGGGGCTCTCGCTGAGCGCGCTGCGGATCACCCCGGACCAGATCGCCAGGGTGTGCGCGATGGTCGCCGGGGGAGCGTTGAACGACAAGCTGGCCCGCCAGGTGCTGGAGGGCGTGCTGAACGGTGAGGGCTCCCCAGACGAGGTGGTGACCGCCCGCGGCCTGCAGATCGTCAACGACGAGGGCGAGCTGATGGAGATCATCGACCAGGTCCTGGCCGGCAACGCCGACGCGGCGGACAAGGTCCGCAACGGCAAGGTCGCCGCCGTCGGCGCCCTGGTCGGCGGTGTCATGAAGGCCAGCCGGGGCAAGGCCGACGCGGGCCGGGCCAGGGAGCTCATCCTGGAGCGCCTCGGCGTCTCCGGGTAGGCCGCGCCAAGGGTTTCCGGGGAGCCGATGCGAAGGATCCCGGGCGCGCTTTTCAGCTGGTCCGGCAGGACGCTGTGAACGGTGCCCCCGTCCCTCCGACGGGGGCACCGTCGCGACCGCCGTGCTCGGAGTGCCGTCCGGGTTCCGTACCGGCCGCCGGGCGGACCCGCGGAGCGAGGTCAGGCGGGGGCGGTCTGGGCGGCGACGAGTTGTGCGTACTTGCCGCCGGTGGCCATCAGCTCGTCGTGGGTGCCGCGTTCCACGATGCGGCCGGAGTCGACCACCAGGATCAGGTCGGCGTCCCGGATCGTGCTCAGGCGGTGGGCGATGACGATCCGGGTCTGGGTGAGCCAGAACAGATTGGACTCGATGGTCGCCTCGGTGGCGCCGTCCAGGTTGCTGGTGGCCTCGTCGAGCAGCAGGATCTTCGGCCGGGGCAGGATGGCGCGGGCCAGGGAGAGCCGCTGGAGCTGGCCGCCGGAGAGACCGCCGCCGTCGGTCAGCACCGTCTCGTACCCCATCGGCATCGCCATGATCTCCTCGTGCAGCGCCGCTACCTCGGCCGCGGCGACCACCCGTTCCAGGGGCGCGTCGGGAAAGTTCAGCGCGATGTTCTCCCGGATCGAGCCGTTGAACAGGGAGGTGCTCTGGCCGACCACGCCGAACTGGCGGCGCAGGGTGCGCAGGTTGAGCTCGGAGGCCGGGACGCCGTCGTAGAGGATCTCGCCCTCCACCGGGGTGTGCAGCGTCAGTAGCAGCCTGGCCAGCGTGCTCTTGCCCGAGCCCGAGGCGCCCACCAGGGCGACCTTCTGCCCCGGCCGGATGGAGACCGAGACGTCCCGCACCACCCACGGGCTGCGGGGGTCGTGCCGGAAGCCCACGCCGCGCAGCTCCACCGCGCCGCGCAGCCGCAGCACCTCGATGCCCTCGCTGGGCTCGGGCTCGGAGGCCAGGATGTCGGACAGGCGGTCGAAGTGCGCGCCCACCTGCTGCAGGCTCTGCAGGCCGGTCATCAGCGAGCCGAGCGGGGTCAGGGCGCCGAGCGCGATGGCGTTGAGCGCGATCAGCGCGCCCACGGTCAGCTGCCCGTCGAGGACCCGCCACGCGCCGAGCCAGAGCAGCCCGAGCGGGGCGATCACCCGGGTCGCGGACAGCGCGGCCTCCACCAGGCCCTGGGTGAGGCCGCTGCGCACGTCGGCATTGAGCTGCTGGGCGAATTGAGCCGACCACTGCTCCACCGCCCGGTTCTCGGCTCCGGACGCCTTCAGCGTCTCGATGCCGGTGATGGCCTGGATGAGGCTGCTCTGCGACGCGGAGAAGGCGGTCAGTTCCTGCTGGGTGAGCAGGTTGATCCGGCGGGTGGTGGCCAGCACCAGCAGCCCCTGAAAGGCGATCACGCCGGTCAACGCCAGCCCGAAGACGGGGTCCCAGACGTACACGAGCACGAGGTAGCCGACGGCGAGCGGACCGTCCAGCAGCGCCGCCACGATCTGGCCGGTGAGGATGTCGCGCAGCGTGGAGACGCTGGCGGCCCGGGTCAACAGGTCGCCCTTGCCGCGCTGCGCGAAGTAGCGGTACGGCAGCGTCACCAGGTGGCCGATCACCCCCTCGGTGAGCTCCTGGTCGGCGCGGGCCCGTACCGCCACCAGCAGTGCCACCCGCAGGTAGCCGATCACGAACTGGGCCAGCCCGGCCAGCAGCACGGCCCCGCCCAGCAGGGGCAGCAGGTCCGCGCCCCGGGTCGGGATGATCCTGTCGATCAGCAGCTGGGAGAAGAAGGGCAGGGCCAGCCCCAGCAGCTGCAGCAGCAGCGAGGCCGCGACGACCTGCGCGAGCAGGCCGCGCCGCCGCCGGAACAGGGTCCGGACGAACTCGCGCCGCCAGGCGCTCGCCATCGAGGACGTACCGCGACGGAACCCCTCGCTGGGTTCGAAGACCAGCAGCACGCCGGTGAACCCGGCGCTGAACTCCTCCGCGGTCAGCCTGCGGCGGCCCTGCCCGGGATCGACGAGGTCCACCCGGTCGGGCGACCAGCGCTCGACCACCACGAAGTGCCTGAACTCCCAGTGCGCGACCGCGGGGAGCGGAACGCGCGCCAGGTCCTCGGGCGCGAGTGAGAAGGCACGCGCCTTCAGGCCGTGCTCGCGGGCGCCGTCCACGATGGCCTTGGCGCTCAGGCCGTCCCTGCCGACCTGGAGCTGTTCGGACACCTGGTGCAGGGTGGTGCGCTGGCCGTGGTGGCAGAGCACCATGGCCAGGCACGCGGCGCCGCACTCGGTGACGGTGTTCTGCAGCAGGACCGGTACGCGATTCCTCATCCGCCGACTCCCAGCGCGAGCGCGATCAGCGTGGCGCCGGCCGCCAGGACGGCGGCCACCAGGATCCACAGCAGCAGGAACGACGGGCCGCTGATCACCAGCGGCATCCGGGCGGCGGGGCGGGCCTCGGCATGCCGGCGCAGCGCCTCCGCCCGGTAGATGGGCCGTCCCGGCGGGCCGCCTTCGGGAGGGGACCCCGCCGGCTGCCCTCCCGGAGGCGCTGACGGGGAATGCGGCCGGTGGCCGGGCGGGGGCGTCGGCGGGGCCGCCGCCGGGGGGCGCTGCGGAGGGGCCGGAGGTGAGTACGGCGCCTGGGGACGGTACCCCTCGGTGTCCTCCCAGTGGCCGGCCCGGTGCCGGCCGGGTGCGGGGACGGCCTGGGTGCGGTCCGGGTCGATCACGACCAGTGCCATTCGACCGTGGCCGCGGCGCGGCGCTCCGCCAGCCAGCCGGCGAACGCGGCGCGTCCGGCGGCGGCCAGTGTCTCCCGGTCGTCGGTGGCCGGGCTCCTGTGCAGGACGGCGCCGGTCAGGAAGCCGCCGTCCGGCAGCTCCACCGGGCCGACGATCCCGCCGGGCGGCGTACCGCGCAGGGGCGCGGGCAGATCCGCCTCCCAGCGGGTCGCGAAGGTCACCGTGGCCTCCCCGGTGTCCCCGAGCGAGGCCAGACCGGTCAGGAGGTCGGACACGGTGCCGGCGGTCACCTTCTCCTCGCCGGTGACCCACACGGCCCTGACCCGGGCGAAGTCGCCGGGGCTCGCGGCCAGGTGGGCCCCGGCCAGTTCCGCCTCCTTGCCCCGGCGGAACCGGCGGCGGCGGGCGATCCCGGTGATGTACGCCTCGAACTGCTCGCCCGACATACCGGCCTCGGCCATCCAGGCCAGGGTCGACTCGCGGTCGTGCAGTCCCCGGCCCCTGCGGAACTCGTCGGCCGTGGCCTGGAGGTCGGCGGCGCTGAGCGGTTCGGTCTCGTCGACGGCCTCGACGAGCAGGCACTGGTCGACGATCTCCTGGTACGGCGACGCGTCCCGCCGGGAGAGCGAGCGCAGCATGGTCAGCGCCTGGGGGACCGTCACGTCCACGTCGTTGACGCTGACCAGGTGCCCGGCCGCCCAGTGCGTCGAGTGGTCGATCAGCCAGGGCACCCCGTCCTCGGGCGGGGCGGTCAGCGCGACAGTGCCGCCGTCGGGATGGTCGAGGAGCAGGTCGTAGTCGACCACCGGGGTCCCGGGTCGTCGGTCGACGACGAGCTGTGCCCGGATCTCCGGATGCCGCGCCGCCCACTCGCCGACCGCGCGGCGGGCGTCGGCGACGCCCACGCGGCGGCGGGGCAGCGTACGTAGCAGGGAGACCCCGGATTGCAGGGCCTTCGCGAAATCGGTCACGGTGTTCCTCCGTCAATGAGCCAGCCCGCGATCGCGTCGCTGACGGGCAGCCCGGTCCACAGCTCGACGAACCCCCACGCGCCGTTGGAGTTCAGCTCCAGGAAGACGTACTCGCCGCCGGGGGTGACGATGAAGTCCAGTGCCGCGTAGGTCAGGCCGACGTCGGCGACCAGCCGGGCGCAGCGCGACGCCACCTCTGTGGGCAGCTCGTGCACGCCGTACCTGACCCGGTCGTTGTCGTAGTGCCGCCAGTCGTCCCTGGCCGCCCGGGATCCCGACGCGTCGATCTCGGCCGCGAACACCCGCGCTCCCACGACGATCACCCGCAGCTCGACCGCCTTGGGGACGTAGGGCTGCAGGATGACCGGCTCGTGCTGGATCCGGTGCCGGGAGGTCAGGTGGCGGCGGGTGACCACCGTCGTGAACGCGCGGTGCTCGGCGCCGTCGACCTGGAACGGCTCGGCGGTGATCTGCTTGGCGACCAGCCGCCCCTCCGCCGCCTGGTACGCGTCCGCCAGCTCTGCCGGGTCGTTGGTGTACACCGTGTCGGGTACGGAGAAGCCCAGCTCGATCGCCCGCGCCATGTGGAAGATCTTGTTGTGCGCGCGGCGCTCGTCCGCCCGCCGCCCGGGCAGCCAGCGCGCGGTCAGCAGGCTCCACACCCCGTCGACCATGAACTCCGCTTGCTGGTCGACGTGCGCGCGGTGGCTCGGCTCGGTCACGGTGTCGGCGGCGGAGGGTGCGCTCGGCCGGCTGCGCCAGACCGCGGTGATCCGGGACAGGTCGATCGTCTCCGTACCGGTGTCCAGCAGTAGCCGCCGTTGCCCGCCGGTGAACGAGGCGGTGATCCGGCTGCGCCCGGGGAAGTCGCCGGTGTCCCACCACAGCACCGGCGGGCCGGTGCCGTCACCGGTATCGTCACCCAACAGCCGGGCGCCGCGCCGCCGGAGCGCGGCCAGCACTCTTTCCGCGGCCCCGTCCCCACGGCTGCTGACTATCAGAATCACTGCCCGGTCCCATCTGCGTAGGCGCGGCGGAACCGGTTTCCCATCCCGCCGCGCCGTTCGATCCAGTACGCCGACCGGGGGGCGCGGCCCGTCCTACGGCGAGCCGGCCTCCCGGTACGGCGGGGTGGCTTGATCAGCCGTCGATCCACTCGCGGCGGCAGGGCCCCGACCCGTCGTAGGTCAGCACCCACCTGCCCACCTGGCCGCCGGCGACCTCGCCCAGCTGGGCCTCGGCCAGCTCGGCGCCCTCGAAGGGCAGGTCGTCAATCGTGATCTTCGACATGATCACTCCTCTCGGCCGCGTGAGGCGGCACGGTCGTATCGGACTAGCGGCCGTGTGCTCGGACTAGTACTGCCACCACTCGCAGGGCAGGCCCTTCTTCCACGCGCTGACGGACCACGGCCTGCCGCCGGACACCTCGCCCAGCTCGGCCTCGGCCAGCTCGGCGCCCTCGAAGGGCAGGTCGTCAATTGTGATCTTCGACATGATCACTCCTCTCGGCCGCGTCGCCGCGACCTCCGCTGGTCTTCCGGTCCCGTGATCGGGAACCGGTCACCGGGTCCTCGTTCTCGACCCTGGTTGTGCGGAGAAATCTAGGAATAAACACTTGTGGGTCACTTGTGACCTGGTTGTGTCCGAGGGCGGAGGCTCCTGACCGTCGTGGCCGCCTCCGGACGATCCGCGGGACCGGGCGGCCTCCCCGCGCGGCCCGGCCCGTCGAAGCGGTCCCCGTCCCGCTGAATCCGGGAAACGCGAAGAAAAGCACCCGGCGATCGGCGGGGCTTTTTCATGTGGTAATTCATATTTCTGAAATTCAACAGGTATTGACGAAATTCTTGATGGCTTGCAAAGTGATCACTGCAGTCCCGTCATTCACTCTGGTATGACCTGACCTCACATTCGGAGAGTGCGAAAAATGAGAAGGTTCCTGGCACTCGCCGCCGCGACGTTGACGGCCGCGGCGGGAATGGTCGTCGCGGCGGTTCCCGCCCAGGCAGCCACTGTGAACAGGCTTTCCGTCCTGTCGGCGCTCCCGGCGGTGGACGCCGTGGTCGTCGCCGACGGGGTGCGCCTGCGGACCAGCGCCGGCGGGTCGACGGTTATCGGCTATCTCTATTACGGCGACTACGGACAGGTGCTGAATCCGAACTCGACGAGCGGCTGGTGCAATTTCCGGCTGGGCGGCAGATCGGCCTCGGGACTGGCGGCGGGCACCACGGGATGGGTCTCGTGCAGCTACCTGGCCAGGGAGGACGGTCTGGGCACCGACGGCTCGGACGTCGACACCCTGCGGGGATAGACCCGGCCGCCCGGCTCCCCACGGCCGGGCGGCCGTCATCCCGTCAGGCACCGCGGCGGGCGGCCACCTTCCTGATGAGGGGCGTGAACAGCGCCAGTACCGCCACGACCAGCAGCGTCGCCGCGATCGGGCTTTTGACCAGGACCGTCACGTCACCCGCGCCGATGGCCAGGGCCCGGCGAAGCTGGATCTCGGCCATCGGGCCCAGGATCAGGCCGATCACCGCGGGGGCGACCGGCAGGCCGAACCGGCGCATCGCGAAACCGAGCAGGCCCAGGAGATAGAGGATGACCAGCTCCACCCAGGAGGAGTTCAGCGCGTAGACGCCGAGCGCCGCGAACAGCGCGATCCCCGAGTAGAGGTAGGGGCGGGGGATGTGCAGCACCCGGGCCCAGAGCGGGGCCAGCGGCAGGTTGAGCACCAGCAGCATGGTGTTGCCCACGAACAGCGAGGCGATCATGCCCCAGACCAGTGCCGGGTTGTGGTCGAACAGTTGCGGCCCCGGCTGCAGCCCGTACTGCTGGAAGGCCGCCAGCAGGATCGCGGCCGTCGCGGAGGTGGGCAGGCCCAGGGTGAGCAACGGGACCAGCGTGCCCGCCGCCGAGGCGTTGTTGGCGGCTTCGGGACCCGCGACGCCCTCGATGGCGCCCTTGCCGTACTCCTCGCGGGCGATCCCGCGCGCCAGGCGCTTCTCGATCGAGTACGACAGGAACGTCGGGATCTCCGCTCCGCCACCGGGCAGCGCGCCGAAGGGGAAGCCGAGCGCGGTGCCGCGCAGCCAGGGCCGCCAGGAACGCGACCAGTCGGAGCGGCCGAGGAACGCCCGGCCGACCGGGATCACCTCCGGCGTGCCGTGCCGCAGCCGGGAGGCGACGTAGAGCACCTCGCCCACGGCGAACAGGCCGACCGCGACGATCACCACGTCGATGCCGTCGAGCAGTTGCGGCACGCCCAGCGTCAGCCGGGCCTGGCCGGTCTGCTGGTCGATGCCGATGAGCCCGATGACCAGGCCGAGCCCCAGGGACGCCAGCCCCCGTACCACGGAGCGGGACAGCACGGACGAGACGGCCGTGAAGGCCAGAATGGCCAGTGCGAAGTAGTCCTCGGGGCCGAAGGAGATGGCGAAGTCCACCACCAGGGGCGCCGCGACGACCAGCAGCGCGGTGGCGATGGTGCCCGCGACGAACGAGCCGATCGCGGCGGTCGCCAGCGCCTGGGCGGCCCGGCCCCGCTTGGCCATCTTGTTGCCCTCTAGCGCGGTGATCATCGAGGAGCTCTCGCCGGGCGTGTTGAGCAGGATCGAGGTGGTCGACCCGCCGTACATGCCGCCGTAGTAGATGCCCGCGAACATGATGAACGCGCTGGCCGGAGGGACGGTGAAGGTGATCGGCAGCAGCAGCGCCACGGTCATGGCCGGGCCGATGCCGGGCAGCACGCCCACCAGCGTGCCCAGCGTGACGCCCACCAGCGCGTACAGCAGGTTGACCGGGGTGAGGGCGGTCGCGAAGCCCTCCAGCAGCAACTGGAACGAGTCCACTCAGATCACCCCGGACAGCAGCCCGGCCGGCAGCGTCACGCCGAGCCCTTTGACGAAGGCCAGGTAGGTGGCGGTGGACAGCAGGATCGCGATGACGCCCGCGCGCAGCCGGTGGGGGGCACCGAGCGTCACGGACAGGCCGAAGAAGAGCAGCGCGCCCGCGATGATCCAGCCGAGCAGGTCGAGCAGCCCGGCGAAGGCCAGGAAGATCACGCTGACCAGCGCGACGGTGCGCCAGTCCGCCCGCGCGCCGGAGTCGGCGTCCTCGGCGTCCTCGGGATCGCCGTGGCCTCCCCTGAGCACGTCGATCACGTAGAACAGCCCGATCAGCAACATCGCCGCCCCGACCAGGGCGGGGAAGAACCGGGGACCGAGACCGAAGGAGGAACCCGGGGCGGTCACGTCCGCGGTGCCGACGATCACGAACGCCCCCAGCGCGAGGACCAGCACCGCCAGCCCCAGCTCGGGCCGCCGCCATGACCAGCCGGCACCGGTCTCGGAGGCCGGACGGGGATGCGCGCCGGTCTCCTGGTCGGTACCGCCGTCGCCGGCGCGGGCGACGGCGACGGCGACGGGTTCGTGTCCGGTGCCGGACGGGTCTTTCGCGGACGACATCAGGAGACGAGGCCCATCTCCGCGATGACCGCCTTGACCTTGGTCTGCTCCGCGGCGAGGAAGTCGGCGAACGGCTGCCCGGTCTGGAAGACGTCGGCCCAGCCGTTCTTGATCACCGCGTCCTTCCAGGCCGGCGAGTCGTGCATCTTGGTGACCAGCTCGGTGAGCTCCTTCTTCGCCCCGTCGTCCAGTCCGCCGGGCGCGACGAAGCCTCGCCAGTTGGCCAGCTCCACGTCCAGGCCGCCCTCCTTGAGGGTCGGGGCGTCCACGTTGTCGAGCCGGGCGGGCGAGCTGACCCCGAGGGCGCGTAGCTTGCCGGACTTCACGTGCTCGGCGAACTCGCCGATACCGGAGATCCCGGCCGAGACCTTCTCGCCGAGCAGCGCGTTGAGCGCCTCGCCGCCGCCGGAGTGGGCGATGTAGTTGACCTGCTTGGGGTCGATGCCCGCGGCCTTGGCCATCAGGCCCGCCACGATGTGGTCGGTACCCCCGGCGGAGCCACCCGCGATGGCGATCCTCGCGGGGTCCGCCTTCCACGCCGCCGTCAGGTCGGCCAGCGTCTTGTAGGGCGACCCCGCGGGAACCACGACGATCTCGTACTCCTCGGTCAGCTTCGCGATGGGCGTGGTGTCGGCCAGGGTGACCTTCGACTTGTTCTGCTCCACCGCACCGACCATCACCAGGCCCATGGTCATCAGCAGGTTGCCGTTGCCCTTCTCACCCGCGAGCTGGGCGAGGCCGATGGTGCCTCCGGCGCCCGGCACGTTGTAGACCTCGACCTTGCGGGACGGGTCGGCGGACTTCAACGCCTCTCCCGCGACGCGGGAGGTCTGGTCCCAGCCGCCTCCCGGTGAGGCCGGAGCCATGATTCTCAGCGCGCTGGTACCTGAGCTTCCACCGGAACCGCAGGCGGTGAGGGCGGCGAGGGACAACACCGCGAGGGTGGCGAGTCTCCGAAGAGGCATGGTCGAACTCCCAACAACATGAACAGAGCGTGGTGAGGATGGTGACCTCAGCCGGTCGCCGTGTCGATCCTTTGCGTGTTTGCCGTCGTATCGGTCATATTGGTCACACACCCCCGCGACCTCGCCGTTATCTCGGGCTGCTTTCATCGACCTTCCCTGACCAGGGAGTCAACTCGTGCGACGCTTAGTCAACGCCTCGCTCGGCACCCAGCTTTTCGTGCTGCAGACAGTGATCGTGTTTCTCGCGGTCGGCGGTACGGCGGGCGTCTGGATGGAGCACACCCGTGAGCTGCTGGACCGGCAGTACCAGCAGCGTGCCCTGGCGATCGCCGAATCCGTGGCGGGGCTTCCCCAGGTGCGGGAGGCGTTCACCAGGGCGCGGCCCGAACTGAGCCTGCAGCCGATCGCGGCCGGGGTGCAGGCGGCCACCGGCGCCGACTACGTGGTGATCGCCAACCGGAACCAGATCCGCTACGCCCACCCCAACACGGCCCTGATCGGCAAGCGGCTGTCCACCGACGGCTCTCAGGTGATGACGGACGGGCACCCCTGGACCGGCATCCAGACGGGAACGCTCGGCCGCTCGGTGCGCGGCAAGGCGCCGATCTTCGACTCCTCGGGGAAGGTCATCGGCCTGGCCTCGGTCGGGATCCTGGAGGAGACCGTCGACGACCAGCTCGGCGCGGCGCTCCCGCCGCTGTTCTGGACCGTGCTCGCGGTCCTGGCCGCCGGGTCGGCCGCCGCCGCGCTGATCGTCCGGAGGGTTCGCCGTCAGACGTTCGGCCTGGAACCGGCGGAGATCGCGGCCCTGCTCGAACAGCGTGAGGGCGTGCTGCACGGCGTCAAGGAGGGGGTGCTCGCCCTTGATCTGGCGGGCCGGGTGACGCTGGTCAACGACGCGGCACGCGACCTGCTCGGACTCTCCCAGCACGACGTCGGCCGGAGCCTGGGGGAGATGCCGCTCTCCGGCCGGATGCGGGACGTGCTGGACGGTGTGGACCCCGGTGACGACCGGGTGGTGCTCCACCGTGACCGGGTGCTGGTGCTCAACCGGACCCCGGTGGCGGTACGGGAGCGGCAGAGCGGCTGGGTGGTCACCCTGCGGGATCGGACCGAGCTGGTGCGGCTGGCACGCGAGCTCGACCAGGCCAGCACCACGACCGGCGCGCTGCGCGCGCAGGCCCACGAGTTCGCCAACCGGATGCACACCGTGGTCGGCCTGCTGGAACTCGGCGAGTACGAGACGGCCGTCAGTTACATCACCCAGACCACCGAGGCGTACAGCAGGCACGCCTCGGGCGTCCGGGAGAAGATCGCCGACCCGACGCTGGCCGCGCTGCTGCTGGCGAAGTCGGCAGAGGCGGCCGAGCGGGGCGCCACCCTGGTGCTGTCCGACGACTCCCGGGTGGAGGAGGGCATGCTCGGTGATCCGCACGACGCGGTCCTGGTCGTCGGCAACCTGGTCGCCAACGCCCTCGACGCGTTGCAGGAGAGTGGGGGAACGGTGGAGGTCTCGGTCCGTACCGAGGCGGACGGGCTGCACATCCGGGTCGGCGACTCCGGTCCGGGGATCACCCCGGGCCTGGTCCACGAGGTGTTCCTGGAGGGCTTCACCACCAAGGTGGCCCACGCCGGGCCACGGGGCCTGGGGCTGGCACTGACCCGCCAGACGTGCTCGCGCCGGGGTGGCTGGGTACGGGTGCACAACGCGGGCGGCGCCGTCTTCACCGCGCTCCTCCCCACGGGTGAGCCCGCGCCGTCTCCCGAGGGGGAGCCCGCCGGCCCCGGGGAGCTCACGGAACGGCAGGTGCGGAGATGACCGGGGACGGGCACGCGGGGGAGATCCGCGTACTGGTGGTGGACGACGACTTCATGGTGGCCAGGATCCACGGCGGCTACGTCGCCAGGGTGCCCGGCTTCACGGTCGCCGACGTCGTGCACACCGGGAGTGCCGCCATCGAGTCGGTCACGACGCACGGGCCCGACCTGGTACTACTCGACATCTATCTGCCGGACATGTCGGGACTCGACGTACTCATGACGCTCAGGGGGGCCTCGCACCCGGTGGACATCCTGATGATCACCGCCGCGCGTGACGTGGCCACGGTCCGGGCGGCCATGCGCGGCGGCGCGGTCAACTACCTGATCAAACCTTTCACCGCCCGCGCCCTCACCGACCGCCTCGAACAGTACGCCGAGATGCGCCGGAGGCTCGCCACCCTCGGGGACGAGGCGCGCCAGGACGAGGTCGACCAGCTCTTCGGCACGGTCAAGGGGGTCCCACTGCCGCTGCCCAAGGGGTTGTCGGCCACCACGTGCGCCCTGGTGGCCACCGCGCTCAGGAAGAGCGACACCGACATGTCGGCGGCCGAGGCGGCAGTGATCACCGGTCTCTCCAGAGTCAGCGCCCGCCGGTACCTGGAGCACCTGTGCGCGGCGGGTCAGGCGGAACTCCGTCCGAAGTACGGCACCGCTGGTCGGCCCGAGCACCGCTACCGCTGGACTGGTTGATTTGTTATTTCTTTTCGGGTGTTGGTTGACCGATGTGGTTTAGGGTTGCGGGAGGTGGAAGCTGCGAAGCAGGAGGAGACGGAGGCCGTGCGGAACGCCGGAGCGTCTGTGGACCCGCCGACGGACCCATTTGAGGCGATACCGCTTCCCTCACGTCCTGTCCCGCCCGGCGCCCGTGATCCGCGCCTTCCTCCGGGAGCACCGGGCGGCCAGTCCAAGGACGGCTCGCGCCTCCCCCCGGGAGTCTCACCCGACATCTTCGGCCCCACCGGCTTTGGCGGTCCCGCCGCACCGGCCCGCGGGGCGACGGCGCTTCCGCCCGCGGCACAGCCTCCGCAGCCCTGGCAGATGGCGGCCCCGCCCGAGCCCTCGTTCCGGCGAGACGAGCCCTCGCTCGTTCCCGGCGGCGACGGGGGGTTCCCGCAGTCCAGCGGCCTCCGTTACGAGGAGCCCTCCCCGAGCCGGCGCAAGGGCCGCAGGATCGTCCTGATCATCCTCGCCGTGCTGTTCGTCGCCGGTCTCGCCTACGCGGTGCCCGCGGTCGTCATGTCCGGCAAGATGCTGCCGGGCACCGTGGTGCGGGGTGTCGAGATCGGCGGCCTGACCGCGACCGAGGCGGCCGACAAGCTCAGAGACCGTCTGGCGGGTAAGGCGTCGGAGGAGATGACCCTCCTGGCCGCGGGCAAGCGCCACGAATTCGACCCGGGCAAGGCGGGTCTGGAGTTCAACGTGGTCGCCACCATCGACCAGGCGCCCAGCGACTTCCCCACTCCCGCCGAGGTATGGCGGGCCTTCACCGGCACCACCGAACTGGAGCCCAAGGTCTCCACCGACGCCGAGGCCATGAAGACCGCGGTCGCGAGCCTGGCCAAGAAGATCGACCTCAAGGTCCGCGAGGGCTCGGTCACCTTCGAGGGCGTCAAACCCGTCGTCGTGACGCCCCGCGACGGCAGGGAACTGGAGAGGGAGGCCGCGGTCGCCGCGATCACGGACGCCTTCCTCGGTCCGGCGAAGGAGGTCAGGCTCCCGGTCTCGGTGATCAAGCCCAAGGTCGGCGCGGAGACGGTCAAGAAGGCCGCGAACGACGCGGTCAAGGCCCTGTCCGGGCCGGTCACCCTGACTTTCTCCGGCAAGCAGGTCCAGTTGCCGGTGGAGACCCTCGCCGCGCACCTGTCCTTCGAGCCGGACAGCTCCGGCGGCATGCGCCCGGTGTTCGACGCCAGAAGCGCGGTGGCCTCCGTGGAGGACAAGCTCGTCGATCCGGCCCTGGCCCCGCGCGACCCCACCTTCCAGATCATCGCGGGCAAGCCGAAACTGGTGCCCGGCCGCAAGGGGAAGGGCGTCGACGACGAGCGGCTCGCGGCCGACGTGGCCGAGATGGTCTCCCGCAACGGAGAGCGGACGATCCCGGTGGCCATGGCCACGGTCCGGCCGCGGATGTCCGACGCCGAGGCGCGCAAGCTCGGCATCAAGGAGCGGATCAGCCAGTTCACCACGCCCTACGAGTGCTGCCCGCCACGGGTGACCAACATCAGGACGCTCGCCAAGCTGCTGGACGGTTACCTGGTCAAGCCGGGCGAGACCTTCTCGCTCAACGGCGTCATCGGCCAGCGCGACACCGCCCGCGGCTTCGTCCCCGCTCCCATGATCCAGGGCGGCAGGCTGGTCGACTCGGTCGGCGGTGGAATCTCCCAGTTCGTAACCACGATGTACAACGCGGTGTTCTTCGGCGGCCTTGAGGACGTCCAGCACATGGCACACGAGTTCTACATCTCCCGCTACCCCGCCGGACGGGAGTCCACGGTCTCCTGGCCCGAGCCCGACTTCCGCTGGAAGAACGACTCGCCGTACGGGGTGCTGGTGAAGACCTCCTTCGACAACAACGGGGTCACCGTCGCCTTCTGGAGCACCAAGCGGTACGAGATCGAGTCGATCTCGTCCGAGCGCTACAACATCACCCCGTTCAAGAGCGCGACCGACAGCGGCCCCAACTGCATCCCGATGGTCGGCCAGCAGGGGTTCACGATCGACGTCTGGCGCGTCTTCAAGCAGAACGGCAAGGAGATCAAGCGCGTCAAGGAGACCACGGTCTACCGCCCCGAACTCGACCTGAAGTGCGTGAGTGCCGATGGCGACGCTGACGCGTCGCAGTGAGGCTGTGTTGATTGCGACGCTGCGCGTCGCGGTGAGGCCGCTCTTACCCGGCTCCTTCCCTCGTCGATCGGGGTCGCTCGTTCCTCACGACCCCGCTCTCCTCAGTCCAGTCCCCGGCGCGGCCTCACGGGTCGTCTCTTGGGGACGGAGTAGGGGCACTTCCCTGAGGGTGGTCTTTGGGGTGGTCGCTGGGGCGATCTTTTGGGGAGCGGTTGGATAATGCGGGGATGAAGATCTGGGTCCCCTCGAAAGCCGCCGCTGACGTTCTGTGTGATCTGCCCGAAGTGGAGTGCGTCGTCTATGACGGCACGGAGCCGGTGCCGGAGGGGGCGGAGCAGGTCGAGGTCTGGATCCCACCGCTGACGCCGGTGGCGGGTCTTCCCGATCTGCTCGCCCGGATGACCGGCCTGCGGTTGCTGCAGACCGTCACGGCGGGTGTCGACGCCTACCGGCCGCACCTGGCGGAGGGGGTGACGCTGTGCAACGCCCGGGGCGTGCACGACGCGGGTACCGCCGAGTGGGCGGTGGGAGCCATGATCGCCGTGCTCCGGGAGTTCCCCGGGTTCGTCCACGCGCAGCGGAGAGGTGAGTGGACCTACCACCACACCGGGGTGCTGGCCGACTCCACGGTCCTGATCGTCGGCTACGGCTCGATCGGTGAGGCGCTGGAGAGACGGCTCGACGGTTTCGAGGTGGACGTCGTCCGGGTGGCCAGGACCGCCAGGCCCGGCGTGCACGGCATGGACGAGCTGCCCGCCCTGCTGCCCGCGGCGGATGTGGTGGTGCTGCTCGTACCGTCCACCCCTGAGACCGCGGGCATGGTGGACGCCGGGTTCCTGGCGGCGATGAAGGACGGCGGCGTCCTGGTGAACGCGGCCAGGGGCCCGGTGGTGGACACCGCCGCGCTCGTCGCCGAGCTGGGCAGCGGCCGGATCCTGGCCGCGCTCGACGTCACCGATCCCGAACCGCTGCCCGAGGGACACCCGCTGTGGAGCGCGCCGGGGGTCTTCATCACCCCGCACGTCGCGGGCAGCAGCCCGGCGTCCGTACGGCGCACGCTGAAGCTGCTCCGCTCCCAGCTGCTGCGTTACCTCGCGGGGGAGCCGCTCAAAAATGTGATCACGGGTTCCTACTGACCGGCAAAGGAATCCGGACCGTGGCTACCTCGTGACCTGCGGTGCGTAGCGTCGACGGAAGCGATGTCCATCGCCCGCGCGGTTATCAGATCGGTGACGACTACGGCGTTGTCACCCCTCGCGCGGGCCGGACGGCCCACACTGGCCGTGTGTCGGTACGAGCGCCGAGGACGAAGGACGACGCGCTCGCGCCGGTGACATGAGCGCAGCGAGCAGGAGATGCTGCGGGAGCAGAACACACTGAAACGACACCGATAGGCAGACGACATTGATCCGCTGGCGTGACCCCCGGGTACCGCTGACCGCCGCCGCCGTCGGCGTGGTGGGGCTCGTTGCCGCTCTTGTCAGCGGCGCTCCCGCCGTGGTCGTCGAGGCGGTGGCAGGTGTCGTCACCGCGGCGGCCGCCGCGGGTTCACTGTTCGCCGCGGCCTCCAGGGTGATCGGCCGGCGCAGGGCGCTGGCCTGGCGCTGGCTGGCGGGTGGCTCGGTCACCTGGCTGGTCGGGGTGGGGGTGCGGCCGATCGCGGACGGCGCGCCGTTCGTGGTGACCTTCGCCGACCTGGTGCTCCTGGCCGGTACGGCCATGATCGCCGTCGGTACCGCGCTGTCGGCGGCCAGGCCCGCCCGAGGGCATGCCCTGCTGCGCGATCTCGCCGACTCCTACGTGTGCGCCGCCTCCATCCTGGTGATCATCTGGGTGACGCTGGTGGGGCCGGTCTACCGCGACGCCAGCGACGCGGGCAATGCCGCGGTCACCTTCGCCTCACCCCTGTTCTGCCTGATCCTCGCCTGCGTCGTGGGCCCCGCCGTGGTGCCGATCAGGCGGTCGGCCTGGCCGGTCGGCCTGGCGGCGCTGGCCGTGCTGGCCGCCGTCGCGACCTCCGAGACGATCACCGCGCTGGCCCGGGTGAGCGGCGACACGCCGTCGCTCACCTGGGTGTGGCTGGCCCCCGCCGCGTTCCTGGTGCTCGCCGTGGTCCCGTGGAGCGGGCGCGCGGCGCGGTCACCGGATCTCGAGGACGACGAGCCGTTCCTCCGCGAGAGCACGTCCTCGCTGATCGCGGCGGTGCCGCTGTTCCTCGTCGCGGTGGCCGCCGTCGTCGTGCTCCTGAAGGTGATCGGGGGCGGGGTACAGGGGCCGCCGGTGGTTCTGGCCTCGGTGTGCGCGTCGATCGTCGCGGTCCTGCTGGTACGCATGTTCGTGATGCTGCTGGAGACCGGGCGGCTGCGGAGCCTGCTCCATCTCGGTGAGCGGCAGCTGCACGACCTGGCCGAGAGCGCCGGCGACGTGGTCCTGCTCTGCGACTACGACGGTGTGGTGCGGCAGATCGGCGAGGGTGTCGAGATCACGTACGGGTACCGCCCCGAGGAGCTGGTCGGCGGGAAGATCTTCGACTACATCCACCCCGAGGACGTGCCGGGAATCCAGGGGGCGCTGAGCGCGATGAGCCTGGAGGAGGAGGCCGAGGAGGGGCCTGGCGCATGCATGGTCGTCTGCCGGGTCCGAGCCTCCGACGGTACCTGGCGCCCCGCCGAGTCGGTCGCCACCCGGCACGTGCGCGGCGAGGGCCTGCTGCTCGTCACCACCCGTGACATCAGCGACCAGGAGGCCCTGCGCAGCCAGGTCGCCCACCTGACCTTCCATGACGGCGTCACGGGCCTGCCCAACCGGGCCTACTTCGAGGAGCGCACCCGCGAGGTGCTCGGCCGCCCCGGCGCGAACAGCGTCGCCGTGGTCTTCCTGGACCTGGACGGCTTCACCGCGGTGAACGACTCGGTCGGCCACGCCAGCGGCGACTACCTGCTCGGCCAGGCGGCCCGCAGGCTGCGCGCCGCGGTACGGACCGACGACACCCTGGCGCGCTGGGGCGGAGACGAGTTCGCGGTGCTGCTTGAGGCGGTCGACGCCCAGACGGCGGTGGACCTGGCCGAGCGACTGGTCCGTACGGTCTCCTCCGAGCCGTTCCGGGTGGCCGACCGTGACATCGCGCTGACCGCGAGCGTCGGGGTGGCCTTCGCGGCCGACGACGTCTCCTCCGCCGATCTGATCCGCAACGCCGACGTGGCGATGGCCAGGGCCAAGGAACTGGGCGGGCGCAGGGTCGAGGTGTTCGCCGCGCACATGCACGCCGACGTGGTACGGCGCCTGGAGCTCGCCGCCGACCTGCAGCGGGCGCTGCTGGAAGACCAGTTCGTGATCGAGTACCAGCCGGTGGTCGACCTGGCCACCTCGCGCGTCACCGCCGTCGAGGCACT
Organism: Streptosporangium sp. NPDC005286; assembly: GCF_040607515.1. Lineage (NCBI taxonomy): Bacteria > Bacillati > Actinomycetota > Actinomycetes > Streptosporangiales > Streptosporangiaceae > Streptosporangium > Streptosporangium sp. NPDC005286. The sequence continues at coordinate 58,837 of NZ_JBEXGU010000041.1, forward strand.
GGTGCGCTGGTGCCGGGGGGGCGAGTTCGTACCGCCCGAGCAGTTTCTCGGCCCGGCGGAGGACACCGGCCTGATCGTGCCGCTGAGCGAGTGGATCCTGCGCGAGGCATGCCGGGAGGTGGCCACCTGGCGCGCCTCCGCCTGGGAGATCGGGCTCTCGCTCAACCTGTCCGCCCGGCAGATCATGGCGCCGCGTTTCGTGGAGACCGTCGAGTCCGCCCTGGTCGAGAGCGGGCTGCCGCCCAGCGCGCTGACCCTGGAGGTCATCGAGGAGATGCTGGTCGAGGACGCCGAGCAGACCATCACCCGGCTCTCCGAGCTGCGCACCCTCGGGGTCCGGCTGGCCATCGACGACTTCGGCACCGGTTACGCCTCGCTGGCGCTGCTGCGGCAGCTCCCGGTCGACATGATCAAGATCGACCCCTCCTTCGTGTCCGGGCTCGGTTGCGACGAGACGCTGACCCTGCTGACCCGTACGATCGTGCGGCTCGGTCACGACCTGGGGCTGATCGTGGTCGCCGAGGGCATCGAGCGGCCCGAGCAGCTGGAGTTGCTGCGTGAGATGGGCTGCACCCGAGGCCAGGGATTCCTGGTGGCGCGCCCGATGGCCGCGCGCGGCGTCGACTCGCTGATGCGCACCAGCCTCTCCAGCCTGGGGACTCACGCCTGACCTCACATCTCGGACTCTGAGATATCTGTCCCATGAATTTGACGTGGGGCCACTCCGTCGGCCAAGGTGGAGGCATGCAGATTGACCGTGGGATCCTCGTAGTACTTCACCGGCGCGCAGGTCGCTGAGCGAAGTACTCCGACCTGCGCGCCGCCCCAGCTCCGCCGACCAAGCGGAATGGGGCATTTTTTATGCCATTAAGCATGTTCAGCCACAAGGAACGAGCCGATGACCGAACAGATGACAGGAGCCCAGGCCCTGGTTAGGGCGCTGGAGCACGTCGGAGTCGACACTGTGTTCGGGATCCCGGGCGGCGCGATTCTCCCCGCCTATGATCCGCTCTACGACTCGACCAAGGTCCGGCACGTGCTTGTACGGCACGAGCAGGGTGCGGGGCATGCGGCCCAGGGGTACGCGCAGGCCACCGGCAAGGTCGGAGTCTGCATGGCCACCAGCGGTCCCGGCGCGACCAATTTGGTCACCCCGATCGCCGACGCCTACATGGACTCGGTCCCGATGGTCGCGATCACCGGTCAGGTGGCCAGCGCCGCCATCGGCACCGACGCCTTCCAGGAAGCCGACATCTCCGGCATCACCATGCCGATCACGAAGCACAACTTCCTGGTCACCAACCCGAACGACATCCCCAGGACGATCGTGGAGGCATTCCACATCGCCTCGACCGGGCGTCCGGGGCCGGTGCTGGTCGACATCGCCAAGGACGCGCTCCAGGCGAAGATGACCTTCGAGTGGCCGGTCGTCATGCAGCTGCCCGGCTACCGGCCGGTGACCCGGCCGCACTCCAAGCAGATCCGCGAGGCGGCCAAGCTCATCGTCGAAGCCGGCAGGCCGGTGCTCTACGTGGGCGGTGGCGTGCACCGGGCCGGCGCGTCGGCGCAGCTGCTGGAGTTTGCCGAGCTGACCGGCATCCCGGTGGTCACCACCCTGATGGCGCGGGGCACCTTCCCCGACAGCCATCCGCAGCACATGGGCATGCCCGGCATGCACGGCTCGGTGTCGGCGGTCGGCGCGCTGCAGAAGGCCGACCTGATCATCGGACTCGGTGTCCGCTTCGACGACCGTGTCACCGGCGACCTGTCGACCTTCGCGCCGTACGCGAAGATCGTCCATGCGGACATCGACCCGGCGGAGATCTCCAAGAACCGGCATGCGGACGTCCCGATCGTGGGCGACTGCAAGGAGGTCATCTCCGACCTGATCGCCGCGGTGCGCGGTGAGGGACGCAAGGGCGACTACGCCGAGTGGTGGACGGCGCTCAACACCTACAAGGCGACCTACCCGCTGGGTTACGCCGAGTTCGAGGACGGCTCCCTCGCCCCGCAGTACGTGATGGAGCGGCTGGGAGCGATCGTCGGCCCGGACGCGATCTACACCGCGGGGGTCGGCCAGCACCAGATGTGGGCCGCGCAGTTCATCGGTTACGAGAACCCAGGCACGTTCATCAACTCCGGCGGCGCGGGCACGATGGGCTTCTCGCTGCCGGCGGCGATGGGGGCCAAGATGGGCCGGCCCGACACCACGGTCTGGGCCATCGACGGTGACGGCTGCTTCCAGATGACCAATCAGGAGCTCGCCACCTGCACGATCGAGGGCGTGCCGATCAAGGTCGCGATCATCAACAACGGTAACCTGGGCATGGTCCGGCAGTGGCAGACGTTGTTCTACAACGAGCGTTACTCCAACACCAACCTGCAGACGGTCCGGCGCATCCCCGACTTCGTCAAGCTCGCCGAGGCCTACGGTTGCGTGGGCCTGCGGTGCGAGCGCCCCGAAGACGTGGACGCGACGATCAAGAAGGCCATGGAGATCAACGACGTGCCGGTGGTCGTCGACTTCGTGGTGCACCAGGACGCCATGGTGTGGCCGATGGTCGCGGCCGGGACCAGCAACGATGACATCAAGTTCGCGCGCGACATGGCGCCGGTCTGGGACAGCGAGGACTAGGCATGAGCAGGCACACGCTCTCCGTGCTGGTGGAGAACAAGCCCGGCGTGCTCGCGCGCGTCGCGTCGCTGTTCAGCCGCAGGGGGTTCAACATCGACTCGCTGGCGGTCGGGCCGACCGAGCACGCGGACATCTCCCGGATGACCATCGTGGTCAGCGTCGCCGACCTGCCGCTGGAGCAGGTCACCAAGCAGCTGAACAAGCTCGTCAACGTGCTGAAGATCGTGGAGCTCGACCCGGCGCAGTCGGTGCAGCGCGAGCTCACACTGATCAAGGTGCGGGCCGACGCGGACAACCGCTCCAGTGTGCTGGAGCTGGTCAACCTGTTCCGGGCGCGCTGCGTCGACGTCTCCTCGGACGCGGTGACCATCGAGGTCACCGGCACGCCGGACAAGCTGCAGGCCTTCATCAAGGTCCTTGAGCCGTTCGGCATCAAGGAGCTCGTCCAGTCGGGCATGGTGGCCATCGGCCGCGGCGCTCGTTCCATCACCGACCGTTCTCTCCGGGCCCTGGACCGGACCGCGTAACGCACCCGAGAAACTCGAAAGGTTAAGCAAGTGACTGAGATCTTCTACGACGACCAGGCCGACCTGTCGATCATCCAGGGCCGGCACGTCGCCGTTCTGGGATACGGCAGCCAGGGCCACGCCCACGCGCTCTCGCTGCGCGACTCCGGCGTGGACGTCCGGGTCGGCCTGCCCGAGGGTTCCAAGAGCCGGGAGAAGGCCGAGGCCGACGGCCTGCGGGTGCTCACGCCCTCGGAGGCCGTCGAAGAGGCCGACCTGACCATGATCCTCGCGCCGGACCACATCCAGCGCCACCTGTACGCCGACCACGTGGCCCCGAACCTGGTCGAGGGCGACGCGCTCTTCTTCGGGCACGGCCTGAACATCCGCTACGGCCTCATCGAGGCGCCGGAGGGTGTGGACGTGGCCATGGTCGCCCCCAAGGGCCCCGGTCACCTCGTGCGCCGCCAGTACACCGCGGGCCGCGGCGTGCCGTGTCTCGTCGCGGTGGAGAAGGACGCCAGCGGGAACGCCCTGGACCTCGCCCTGTCGTACGCCAAGGGCATCGGCGGCACCCGCGCCGGCGCGCTGAAGACGACCTTCAAGGAGGAGACCGAGACCGACCTGTTCGGTGAGCAGGCCGTGCTCTGCGGTGGCGTGTCCGAGCTGATCAAGGCCGGTTTCGAGACCCTGATCGAGGCGGGCTACCAGCCCGAGGTCGCCTACTTCGAGTGCCTGCACGAGATGAAGCTGATCGTCGACCTGATGTACGAGGGCGGCATCCACAAGATGTACTGGTCGGTCTCCGACACCGCCGAGTACGGCGGCTACTCCCGCGGCCCGCGCGTGGTGACCCAGGAGACCAAGAAGGAGATGCAGCGCATCCTCGCCGAGATCCAGTCCGGCGAGTTCGCCAGGGAACTGGTGGAGGAGTTCGACAGCGGCCAGAAGAGGTTCACCGCCTACCGCGAGGAACTCGCCGAGCACCCGATCGAGAAGACCGGTGCCAAGCTCCGCCCGATGATGAGCTGGCTCAAGTAGGAGCCACCCGCACCGGGCAACCCCGTACGGCCCGCGCCCCCGCGACGAGTTCACGTCGCG
>NZ_JBEXGU010000042.1:0-62264 GCF_040607515.1 Streptosporangium sp. NPDC005286
GCTGCCTGGCCCGATCAGCCGCCTCTTCGGTCGTGGATGGAGCGGCACCCGCCGGAGCTGACCGTGAAGGGTCCGCAGGGCTGGTGCGTAGCCACGGTGACCATGGGACCGCGCTCGGGCAGCTACCTGGTCTCCCTGCGCGACGGCTCCGGTCTCCAGGTAGTGCGGAGTGAGCATCCTCAACGGGTGGTAGAGCTGATCCTGGCTGCTCGGGGGTCGTGACCGTGTACGGCTGGATCATCCTGGGCGATGCGGCCACGAAGAGAGTCAACGGCCAAGAGGTCGTCATCGCAGCCGGTAAGTCGGGTGACATCGGGGTGGCCATCAGGGCCTGGGAGGACGCTGAACGCCACCGAATGCTGTACGAACTGGGCAACCTCGGCCGCCTGGTCGATGCCGCGATGACCCGCCTCCAGCTCCACCACCGCACTCCGGGCGGGCGCGGGAAACACGTGCCGAAAACCGACGACACTAAATGATCACTGGTCAGGTGCGGCGACACCTTCCCCGTAGCCGCGTTGCCGTACCTGACCGGCGATGACCGTGAGCAGGTGGCCATGTCATCCGGCGGCAACCTGACCCGGAGCACAGGGCCGCCAGGCCCGCGCACCGGAAGCAGGGCGGCAGAGCCTTTGCTCCTCGCCATTGAGGCGTTCCTGATGACCACCGAGTGGAGACGGCCGGCGCAATGCCGAATGGCACCCCGAAGGGGCCGCGAAGCGGTTGGGCCGGCGGTCGCAGCGGCAGATGATATGTGATTGCCGGGGACGGCTAGATGTGGGCAGCGGTGAGCTACGGCAACCAGATCATCGCATTGAAAAGGAAGAACATATGCCTTGATTCATACTGCGGCGATGTCTCCTGGGGTTGCTAGGGTCTGGCCTGCGTCAATCGCGTCTCGCAAATTTTTAGCGAGTGCGCTTTCGAGCACATTGACGTGTTCGGTGAGATTCTGGAGGCCCTGAGCATCGTCAGTCTGGGCCAAGAGGTCTCGATACTTATCGTTGCTCTTCAACAGCTCATGAGCCCGAAGCGCCGCGTCGGCCTCCTGAACGCGATTGGCATAATCTTCGAGTTCAACAACCTGCTTGGTGACTGACGTTATCGAGCGATCCAGAGCTTCCCGCTGCGGGGCGATGACTGCCGCCAGTTCGGGCGTTACCACCTCGCTCATCGCCTCGTCCTGCTCCGCCCGCAATGCCACCTGGGCACGGAGAAGGCGGGCGATGTCCCAAAGTTTTTCCGGAAGGACGACATCGTTGGCTATGTCGTCAAGCAGCCCCAAGCGATTTACTCTAGATGTGGACACGCTCTCAATCGCTTTCCGCGCACGACGGATCAGACCTAAAGCATTGTCATCTAGATCCGCTGGAATTATGTAGCAGTCCCCATAGAGATGTTGCAGTCGCGTGGTTAGGCTGGGGCGTCCGGTGTTGACAAAGAGGCCAGCGATGATAAAGGCCAGAACGGACACAAAGGCCGCAGGCTGGGAATCGGACTGAATAGCCACGCCAGCTAGAAATGCTCCGATCACTCCGGCAATGGATCCACTGACGGTAAAAAAGCGCCTTGTTCGTGAGGAAAGCTCGGAGGATCTGTGTAGGAGGACGGGCATACTGATGATCTTCTGCCGATCTAGTTCCGAAACGATCGGATCCACAATTGGCTCATCGATCCAGTCCTCCATCTATGGTTCACTCCTTGCCGGGAAGCAGACATGTCGAACCTGATCATAGGATCAAATAGACGCAAAAGGGTGGCGATGCACCGTCTGCCACCTCACGTCACATTCCGCCACACAGTTAGTCGCTCAGCTTGCCTACGTTCACCTGCAAAGTCCGCGTTCGGCGTGGTCATAAGGCGGCACCGCCGCTTTTTGAGGGCTGTGGCGCGTGGGCGGCGCTGGCCCGGACTGGCCGGAGAGCCGCGCGCCGCGCCAACGCCTTCGGCGTCATCATGGTGGCCCGGCAGACCATCTGCCTCGGCCGCCTGCACGCCGGTCACGTCGTCGCTGTCCATGTCAGCGACAGCACGCTGACCATCGACCTGGACGAAGGCCCGCGCACCATGCACCGCACCACCGACCTTCCGATCCGCAACGTCAAAGCACATCGGCCCCGCAAGGTCGACCATGTTTCCTAGATCACCTGTTGTCCATGTCCTGGGACAGAAACGTCAGGCATCTCCTGGGACTAGACATGCTCCTTGTGATCGTTGGACTCGGGATCCTCAATGGAGAGCAAGACGTAACGTGGTACGAGTCCACATCGACCTGGGCCTTATCACTCCTATCGGGGTACAAGTCCGAGCGCATGACCTCATCGAGGCGGGCAGGTTCACGGACGCCGTCAAGCTGATCAGTGAGGAAAGCCAGGTATCTCAAGACGAAGCGGAAGATGTGGCGAAGGCCCTGCAAGCCGGTCATGTCCTGCCGGACTTCCCGATGCCCTGGGAAGGTGACCTTCCCACCAGGGCTCGCAACCTGGTCTCCGCCGGCCGCCGGAAGGAAGCCGTGTTCCTTGTACGGAGCAAAGAGGGCATGAGCCAGCCCGAAGCCGAAGCATTCGTCGACTCTCTCCCCTCAGAACCGAACGCATAACTGAGCGATCACTCCAGACGAGGGCATTCACGAGAAAGGCCAAAGCATGATCAGCCTCCTCCGCGCGGTCACAGGCGAGGTGAGTCCCGACTACGGACTCTTCATCATGGCCGAGGTCATCGACGGACAATTGGCGGGATCGGCGGCTAAAGGGGACATCGAACCACCAGATGATCAGATCGCCGTGGGCACCGACGGGTTCGTCATCCAGGCGAGGTACACCGACCATACGGTTCATGTCCGATTCGAGCTGTGGAACGGGTGTCCACCGGTGGACACCTGGGAAGAGCTTTGGGCCGGGCAGTTCCTGTTGAAGTCCGGAGTGGTCTGCGTCATGAGCTGGGAGTACGCCGAGCGTTCACCCGATGTGGAGTTCGACCTGGGGCAGCGCGACACGACCTGGTCGGCACGGGTGACCACCAAGATCCTTCAGACTGAACAAGAGGCCGGCTTCCCACAGGTGATCGCCCGGGTGGAGTTGTACAGAGTCCAGTTCTGGAACTGATGGGTCCGCGTGCCAGCCAGCCATCTGAGTCGTTGCTGTATTTCGCTGCTGTACGGAAGCGAAAAGGCCACTTCTCGATCATGGGAGGTGGCCTTTGACCTGTGGTGGAGCCTAGGAGATTCGAACTCCTGACTTCCTGCTTGCAAAGCAGGCGCTCTGCCAACTGAGCTAAGGCCCCGAGATTCAAGCCGGCGCCTGGAGACGACCTGCTTCAGTCGTACACCGTAGCAACAGAAACCGCTCCTACGCCAATTGAATCCGTGCGCGGCGTCGTGTCGGATGGCTCCGAGCGAACGGGCTTCGAGCGGGACGAGGATCAGTGGGCGGCGGTGGCCAGGGGGGACTCGGCGGGCGCGCTGTCAAGGAGAAGTCCGGGGAGATCCGCGATGGAGTCGAGGATGTGAGTGGCTCCCCCGTTGAGGAGGCGTTCCCTGCTGTGGACGCCGGTCAGGACGCCGCCGACCACCGCCGCGCCGGCACGGCGGCCGCAGAGCATCTCGCTCTCGGAGTCCCCGACGACGGCGACCTGGCGTACGTCCTCGATACCGAGTCGCATGACCGTGGCGAGCACCAGGTCGGGCATCGGACGGCCACGGCCGGTGTCCTCGGGGCACAGGGCCAGATCGAGCCTGTCGGACCAGCTCAGGGCAGCCAGCACGCGGCCGAGCGTGACACGGCTGAAGCCGGTGGTGAGGCAGACCTTGACGTCGGCACCGCGGAGCTTGTCGAGCGCCTCGACGATTCCGGGCAGTGGAACCAGGCCCGCGCGTCCGATGGCGCCCTCGTAGGAGCGCTCGAAGGTCAGATTGGCCGCCTGGGCCTGGGCCTCGTTGTCCGGGAAGATCCCCCGGAAGACATCGATCTTGGAACATCCCCGGGACCGGTGCACGTGCACCATGGCACGAGCGTACGCACCGGTCCCGGGCACGATGCCCTGCGTGGCGATCGCCTCGGCGAACGCCCGCTCGACCATGGCGACGTCACCGATCGTGGTGCCTGGCAGATCCAGGCAGACAAGCCTGATGGGCTTTACTCCATCTTGGGCAAGGACCATGAAAGCACCCGAATCGGTAGCCGCGTCTGTCAGTTCTCGCTGCCGGTGGCCTCGGTCCACAGGTCGAGCTCGGCGCGGTCGGCCTGCACCTTGCGCCAGACCAGCAGCCCCCCGAGGGCGACGAGCGCCAGAACGAGCAACTTCTTCACGGTGTGACCCCACTTCTTGAGAAGTCTCACCTGCCGGGGTGAGACAACGCCCGGTTCGAACGGTTCCCTGCAGCCTAGCAAGGGATCGGGCCATGACCTGGTCCGCATGACAAGCGTCACAGCCGATCTACGCTAACCGGGTAATTGTCACTATCATCCCGCACGACTCGCGATCCGATGATCACAATCTGCCATGAATCCTGTTGCAAAACCGCCCGCGTTCTTACGATAACCCCCGGAGCGGGCCGCTCCATCCGCCCGAAAGTTCCGGTCACCGGCCGCCAGGAAGGTTTCTGCCCGGACATCGCGGTGACCAGCATGTCCGCTCGCTCCGGCGCGATTACCGGGGGGCGCGAATGTCCCAAACCCTCTCGCTATGGATCGGTCAGGCGCCCTGAACAAGATCGGCGTAGTCGGGGTGACGATCTATCCATTCCCTGACGAACCAGCAGAGAGGCGCGACCTTGGCCTCTTCGGCGCGGGCCGCGTCCAACGCGGTGCGGACGAGTGCGGATCCCACCCCGTTGCCCTCGTACTCCGGCTCGACCTTGGTGTGGGGATAGACGATGACCCCGTCACGCCGGACGAGCTCCAGCCGCCCCGCGCGCCTGCCGTCCACCGTCGCCACGAAGGAATCGCCACCGGGGGAGAGCTTGACATCCACCTGCATGGAGGTTCTCCTTTGCCAGACCGCCGTACGACGGTTCCCTCTTCAGCCGATTCCGCGAGACGTTCATTCCCATGTGTGCGGATCTTCGGCGGACGCGATGGCCGACTGGTTTCTGCGCACTGAAACACGAAACCGGCAAACCATACCAAAAGGCGCCCAGCTGAAGGATGATGAGAGCAGGTACCGGCACCGCCGATGCCTCATGGCGATCAGCCGACACACCTGCGCCGTCACGACAGACGTTGACTGACCCTCATGCCCCACCCAGAAGGTGATCACAATGGTAGGTGAGGTCAGCCACGGCTCACTGCGCGTTCTCTTCACCGATCTGCCGGTCGGCCTACGCTGCGAGGGAGAGATCGACCTCTGTACGCGGCACGTCCTGGTGCAGGCCCTCGCCATGGCGGCGGAGCGCACCCGCGGCGATCTGTATGCCGATCTCCAGGGTGTCGACTTCGTCGACGTGGGCGGTCTGCGGGTGCTGGCGGAGATCGCGTTCGGGATGGCGGGCGACCGCAGGCTGGTCGTCAGGGGTCTCCAGCCGCACGCGTGGCGGATCGCCGAGCTCTGTGGCTGGGCGGAGGTGCTCGACAGCAGGTCCGGAGAACGTATCCGTCAGTGGGATAACAACTGATCACTCCTCGGCTGTAGCGTAAAAGTCCTCTAGAGAAATTCGGAGGATCTCAAGCTGAGCACCGGCCGGCTCCAGACTTGAGGCAACCGCGACCTGGCGGCGGCATCCGGCCGCCTTTCCCTCCCCCTCGACCGTCCACAGAGGTGTACCCGTGAGCGCTGCCGTCCGCGTGACCGATGTGTCCGACCCCTCGGTAAAGGAGATGGTCCTGCTGAGCCTGGCCGGCGAGCTCGACTACACCAATGCCGAGCGGTTCCGTCACGACCTGCACCAGGCCATCGGCCAGGACCGGGGTGACCTTGTCATAGACCTGACCGATCTGACCTTCTGCGACTCCACGGGAATCCAGCAATTCCTGAACACCCGCAAGATCGTCCAGGACCGCGGAGGCAGCATCGTCCTGGCCAATCCGCACCCCCGCCTGAAACGAATCCTCCACCTGACCGGACTCGCCCAGGCCTTCGGCATCCAGCCCACCGTCGCCGACGCCGTCAAGGCATTGCGACCACAGCAGTCCGCCCCGGATATTCACGGTGGATGACCGTCGTAAGTTGGCAACGATCGGGCAGGTGTCTAGCATCGTGTAACTCATCTGCAACGCCCTGATTCTGGAGCAAGTCGGCTCGTCCCCCGGTGACTGCCAGACAAGGCGACGTCAAGGGGGTGTCGTGATCGGCGACCACGGTCAGCACTGGCCGATCGACGAGGATCTCAGCGCGTTGCGAGAACGTCTCCACCATCACGCCACCCAGGCCGGCCTACGGGGCGAACGCCTGAACGACCTCCTCCTCGCCACCAACGAGGCGGTCATCAACGTCCTGGAGCACGGCGGTGGCAAGGGCACCGTGGACGTCTGGCAGGACGAGAGCCACCTGACCATCGACGTCACCGACACCGTGGGGCTCCTGGCCACCGAGCACATCCCGGCGAAACGCCCCGCGGGCACCGTTCGAGGTTTCGGCCTGTGGCTGATGACCCAGCTGTGCGACGAGTTCACCATCGAGCAGGTCGCCGGAGGCTCCCGGGTCCGCCTGCGGATGGACCTGCGCTCCCCATCGGCGCGGATCGGGGCGCTCAGCCACGAAGACCCCGGTCAGGAAGAGGTCCGGGCCGCGTTCTGAGCCTCGATCGTCATGGGCCCCAAGCCCCGTGACGCGAGGGTCCACCGGAAACCCGCCACGGCCCCTCGTCAGGGTCCGGCCGATCACCGCCGGGCCTTTTCTCGTCTCTCCGGAAGATGTGCGTGTCCGGAAACGATCCCCAGGAATGGTCACCTGGCACTACCGGAGTGTGCTGGGCTAAACACCTCTACCTCTGGCAGACGGGTCTGGACCTGCTGACGGCCCCGATCCCAGGCCGCCGACCAACCGGGCATCACCGCCCGCAAAGGGGTCACCGACGCGTTGGGGGGCGCACCGGGACCGTCCTCACGACCGTCAGCCATCCTGAGCGTTCCGGCCGAACCGGAGAGGTCGGCTCGTACGCAATCCTTGACCACCCGCTGGCAGAAGGGCGATGCTCCGTCCCGATGTCCGCGATACGCTCGTTTAGCCAGGTCAGCGCATTACCTCGCTGTTTTCCCTGACCGTTCTCCGCGGAACCGTGGCGGCCGCCGACGGCATGTGAGGACGTGCCGCGGCATCGCCCCGGGCCGGGTTCACGGTAGGCCCGACCCACGGAAAACCGTCCTGGCTCCCCTCGCGCCTTACTCAACCGTGTTCGGGCTCGGAAGGGATGGTCCTTATGAGGGTTGTCGTCGACCTGGCGCGCTGCCAGGGGTATGCCCAGTGCGCCTTCCTGGCCCCGGACGCGTTCCGGATGCAGGGTGAGGAAGCACTCGCGTTCCACTCCAGCCCCGACGACGCGCAGCGGGACCAGGTCCTGCGTGCGGCCGCCGCCTGCCCGGTCCAGGCGATCCTGGTCGAGACACCTGGACCGTCATGAGCAGCGAGCAGAGCCTGAAGGCGTTCAGGCGTGACGGCCGCATCGTGATCGTCGGCGCCTCCCTCGCGGGGCTGAGAGCCGCGGAGGCGCTGCGCGACGAGGGCTTCACCGGATCGCTGACCCTCATCGGGGACGAGGCGTGCGAGCCCTACGACCGGCCTCCGCTCTCCAAGCAGGTCCTGACCGGCTGGGTACCCGCGGACGGCACCGCGCTACCCCGGCGCCGCGAGATCGGCGCGGAGTGGCTGCTCGGCGTGGCCGCCTCGGGGCTGGACCTCGCCGGCAAACGGGTGTGGCTCGCGGACGGGCGGGAGGTTCCCTACGACAGGTTGCTGATCACCACCGGGGTACGTGCCAGGTCCTGGCCCGACGAGGCCGAGGCCGCACTGGACGGCGTGTTCGTGGTCCGCACCCGCGACGACTCCGGTCGCCTGCGGGAGCGGCTGGACGCCGGGCCCGGCCGGGTGCTCGTCATCGGGGCCGGATTCGCCGGTTCCGAGATCGCCTCCGTCTGCCGCGAGCGCGGTATACCGGTGACCGTCGCCGAGGTCGCCGAGGCCCCGCTGGTGGGAGCACTCGGCAGCATGATCGGCTCGATCGCCGCGGACCTCCAGCGTGCGCACGGCGTCGACCTGCGCTGCGGTGTCAGGGTCACCCGGCTGGAGGGCGACGGGCGGGTGCGCCGCGCTCACTTCTCCGATGGAGAGGCGATCGACGCCGACGTGGTGGTGGTCGCGCTCGGCGGTGTGCGCAACACCGAGTGGCTGCGGGACTCGGGGCTGGCCGCCGGCCGCTGGGGGGTGGCCTGTGACTCGGGGTGCCGGGCGTTCGACATCAACGGCCTGGTCACCGATGACGTCTTCGTCGCCGGGGACGTGGCACGCTGCCCGCACCCGGTCTACGAGTACCGGTTCCTGTCGCTGGAGCACTGGGCCAACGCGGTGGAGCAGGCCCAGGTCGCGGCGCACAACATGGTCAGCCCTCCGACCGACCGCTGGCCGCACCTGTCCATGCCGACGTTCTGGTCCATGCAGTTCGGCGTCAACATCAAGTCCGTCGGTGTTCCGATCATGGCGGACGAAATCACCGTCACCCAGGGGGCGGTGGAGGAGCGCCGGTTTGTCGCGGCCTACGGGTACCGCGGCAGGGTCATCGCGGCCGTCAGCTTCGACAACGCCAAATGGCTCGACCACTACCGGCAGCTGATCGAGACGGCGGCCCCCTTCCCGCCCTCCTGCCCCACCCCCGACCAGCCCGCCGACATGAAGCCGGTCCCCGCCCGCTTCCCGGATCCCCTCATCATCACCCACGGAGCCACCGTCATGGTCACCGGCCACGAGCCGAGCGAGCGGCGCGTGGCGTTCGCACGGCCGGGCCGTTGAACCCGGGCAAACCTTAGGAGGAGCGGTCATGACAGTCGCTCAGGCGCCCAGCACTCTCCAGCGGATCCTCGACTACTCCAACCGGGCCGACCCGTACCCGCTCTACGCGGAGCTGCGCAGGAGGCCGGTGGCCCGGCAGGAGGACGGCGACTACGTTGTCAGCACCTACCGGGAGATCAGCACGTTGCTGCACGACCCGCACCTCAGCTCCGACGCGCACAGCCTCGAACACCCGGGGCCCGCCCTCGCCGAGCGCGGGGACCCGCCGGCGTTCATCGGCCTCGACCCGCCGCAGCACGACCGGCTGCGCCGCATGGCGATGCGGCACTTCGGCCCCCCGCACTCACCCACGCTGATAGACGACATGCGACCCGACCTGGCCGCCATCGTCACCGGCCTGATCGAGAACCTGGCGGGCAGGGACCAGATCGACGTCGTGGACGACTTCGCCTATCCCTTCCCGGTCACCGTGATCTGCCACCTGCTCGGCGTGCCCCGCGAGGACGAGCCGCGATTCCACCGGTGGGTCGAGGCGATCGTCGCGCTGCTCGACTTCGACCCCGCGACGGACCCTCAGGAACGCCTGCGGGAGGGCGTGCAGGCCCGCAAGGACCTCAGGCACTATCTCGCCGAGCTCCTGGAGAGCCGCCGCGGCCGGCCACCGGGCGACGACCTGCTGTCCCGGCTGGCGAGCGACGAGGGCCCCGACGGGCGCATGACGGACGAGGAGATCGTCAGCACCGCCAACCTGCTGCTCATCGCGGGTCACGAGACGACGGTCAATCTGATCACCAACGGCGTGCTGACCCTGCTGCGCCACCCCGATGTGCTGGAGCGCCTGCGCCGTGAGCCTGAGATGATCATCCGGACGGTCGAGGAACTGCTGCGCTACGAACCTCCGGTGCACATCATCCCCTGGCGGGCCGCCTACAGCGACCTCACCGTCGCGGGCGTCACCATCCCGAAGGGCTCGCGGATCACGCTCATGCTCGCCTCCGGCAACCGCGACCCCGCGTACTTCCGTGACCCCGACCGGTTCGACCCCGACCGGCAGGACAACCGGCACCTCGGTTTCGGCAGCGGCATCCATCTGTGCTTCGGCGCCCCCCTGGCCCGGTTGGAGACGCAGATCGCACTGAACGGGCTGGTACGCCACCTGGAGAATCCCCGGCTCGTCGCCGACCCGCCCCCGTACCGGCAGAGCGCGGTCCTGCGCGGCCCGCGCCACCTGCTGGTCAGGCAGGGATGACGGGTGGTCACCGGCTCCACATCCCGATCCTCACCGGCACCCCGGATGAGGCGTGCAGTACGGGGGCGCCGTCCGGGGCGGTGAGCCCGCCCGCCTGGAGGAGGTCCTCCTCCAGGCGGATCAGCCGGGCGTGGCGCAGCGGCCAGTCGGGGTGCTCGATCTCGGCGTGGGCCGTCCGGCCCGCGACCGTGGTGAACAGCCGGTAGCGGGCGGTCAGGAAGTGCGCCAACTCGTCGCGCTCCGGCTCCGCGAGCGGCGGACCGATCTCCACGTCCGCGTCGCATCGCGCGCCCGCCGGCCCGGCCCGGCGGCGGCAGCGGTAACCGCGCCGCTCACCGTCCGCGCGGACGGACATGCCGGACCAGAAGTAGGGCAGCCGGTAGACGACCCGCGCGCCGAGCACCGCGAGCAGGCGCCCGGCGTCCAGCGACAGGAACCAGACGCCGTCGCGCCCCCGGTCATCTCGTACGTACGTGCGCACGTTGGTCTCGGGGAATCGCGACAGCCACGGCAGGGCCGGCGAGTGCGGCGCCCGTACGTCCTCCATCAGGAAGGTGGTGAGGCCGACCCAGGCGGCGCCGTCGAAGGTGTCCACCGTGAGTCCGGCCGGCAGCAGCCGCTGGATCTCGGCGGGTGGGTACCGCCAGTGCATGAAGGTCATCTCGGACCAGCGGTGGTACATGACCGGCCGGGCCACGCGCAGGGACGGAGGAGCCTGCATGGTCTGCTCCTTGTCGAGTGACGACGGTGCTCACGTGACGGCGGCGTCCGGGACGGTGAGGTTCCTGAGCCAGGTCTCGTCGCCCGTCATGTGCCGGTCTTCCCGGTTGGGACCCGCGCATGCGCTGCGCGGCGATCCCGCCGCCGACCGAGGCGGGCTCACGGCGAGTGGGTTCCTCCGCCCCGGCATCCACTCGCTTATCTTGGCCATGGCGCCGCACACCTGCCTCACGCCATGACCGCAGGCGAGGAAGACTCGCCTCGACTCTCGACAGGGAACAACTCATGATCTTCATCGCCGTCAAGTTCACGGTCCGTCCCGAGCGGGCCGAGGAGTGGCTCTCGCTCGTCGACGACTTCACCCAGGCCACCCGCAGCGAGCCCGGGAACGTCTTCTTCGAATGGTCCAGGAGCGTCGAGGTGCCCGGCCAGTTCGTCCTGCTGGAGGCGTTCGCCTCGCCCGCGGCAGGCGAGGCGCACGTGAACTCGGAGCACTTCAGGACCGCCATGGCCTGGATGCCCGAGCTGATCACGAAGACGCCGGAGATCATCAACGTCGAGGTGCCCGGCGAGGGCTGGTCGCAGATGGCGGAACTGTCACCGGCCCAGAGCTGACCAGAGATGATCATCGACCGTTGACGAAGTCGACGTCACCTTCGACGTAGCAGCGCCGGTAGTACTGCCTGGCGAAGGCGGCCAGGCTGAGGGTGTCGGCGTA
Organism: Streptosporangium sp. NPDC005286; assembly: GCF_040607515.1. Classification (NCBI taxonomy): domain Bacteria; kingdom Bacillati; phylum Actinomycetota; class Actinomycetes; order Streptosporangiales; family Streptosporangiaceae; genus Streptosporangium; species Streptosporangium sp. NPDC005286. The sequence goes on from NZ_JBEXGU010000042.1 coordinate 11,625, forward strand.
CAGCGTGTCCTGATGACCGAGGAAACGGCACGCCTCAAAGAACGAACGGTCGCCCATCACCTTCACCGCGACCGCCTGCGTCGCGGTGATCTCCGGGTGGGAGGGCGGCGGTCCCGGCCGGCATCTGACGTCGGCCGAACAACGGACTCTAGGGCGACATGGTCACACATGTGAACAGCTTCCGCGTACAAGACCATCTGAAAGTTAGAGAGGCTTGACAACGATGTCAACAGCGGGAGTTCGGGGCTATCCGCCCTACCTACAACCAAGATGGGCTGTTTTCCCGTAAGATCCCGATCTTGTCATGACCTCAAAGATCGGGGGATCTGGGATGTTGACCCGTAGGGACACGTTCAGGCTGATCACGGGCACCGCGGTGGCCGGAGTCGCCGCCACGCAGGCTCATCCGGGATTCGCCGCCACCACGTCAGGCCAGACGACCGCCCCCGTATGGACGGTCACCGGGAAGAGCACCTCGGGGCTGGCGTCCTTCGACAGCACCCTGAAAAGTTTCATGCAGGCACGTGCCATCCCGCACGCGTCCCTGGCCGTGGTGCGCAAGGGCAAGCTGATGCTGGCCCGTGGCTACAACTGGACCGCGGACACCACGTTCCAGGCGGGCCCCACCTCGCTGTTCCGCGTCGCCAGCCTCAGCAAGCCGGTCACCGCGACCGCGGTGACGAAGCTCGTCCAGGACGGGAAACTGAGCCTGTCCGCCCGGGTGGCGCCACTGCTCGGCCTGAGCACCGCCGCCGACGCCCGGCTCGGCGCCGTCACCGTGCTCCACCTGCTGCAGCACCTGGGCGGCTGGGACAGCGCGATCTCCTCGGACCCGATGTTCCAGGACCGGGCCGTCGCGAAGCTGCTCGGGATGTCCCTGCCCGTGAGCCAGGCCAACGTCATCGAGTGGTCGAGCAGGCGCCCGCTCGACCACGCCCCCGGAACGAGGTACGCCTACTCGAACTACGGCTACCTGCTGCTTGAGAAGATCATCGAAAAGGTCAGCGGCCTGTCGTACGCCGACTATGTACAGTAGAAGGTCCTCGGCGCCGTCAAGATCAAGCGGATGGCGCTCGGCAGATCCGCGAAGAGCCAGAGGCGGTCGACGGAGGCTCCGTACTTCTCCGGGAAGACCGGGGCGACGGTGCTCGACACCTCCGGCACCGTGGTGCCCGCCCCTTACGGGAGCTTCAACATCGAGAACATGGCCGCGCACGGCGGCTGGCTCTCCTCCGCCGTCGACCTGGCGAAGTTCAGCACGATCTTCGACGGCGCGGGACCGCTCACCGCGGCGTCCATCACCAGGACGTTCGCCAAGCCGTCCATCGGGGTCAACGCGGACGGCTGGTACTACGGTCTGGGCTGGCAGGTGCGCCCGGTCACCGGCGGCATGAACACCTGGCACACCGGGTCGCTGCCCGGCACCTCGACCCTCATGGTCCGCAGGTACGACGGGCTGAGCTGGGTGGTGCTGTTCGACCAGCGTGACGACCCCTCGGGCCTCGGCTACGGCGACATCGACTCCCTGCTGCACAAGGCCGCGAACGCGGTCACCACCTGGCCGACCACCAACCTGTTCTCCACCTACGGCCTCTGAGCCCTGTGCCGCCTCCCCGGGCGAGCCCGTATCCCAGGGAGGCGGCCCGCACCATGACGACCGCATGGTGTTCTGTGGATCTTCCCGTCCGTCGCGAGGCGTCCTTCGGTCGCGTCACCGGCCCGCCCGGTCGTACGCCTAGTCCGGCAGGCGCCTGTTCCGTCCGCGCCGCCGGGAGAACCGCCACCCGGTGAAGGTGAGGCCGGCGCCCGTCACGGCCACCCCCGCGTAGATCCAGATCGGGATCGGCTGGCCGCCGCTGCCGGAGGCGTCCGGTGCAGGAGTGGCGACGGCAGTCGAGGGCGGGGTCGCCGGGGGTGGGGTCGCCGTACCGAGAGCGGTGACGAGTTCCGCGGCGAGCGACTCCCCGCTCGGCAGGTCGTCCCCGGCACGCAACGCGGCATCACCCGGGCTGACCAGCAGGTTACCGGCACAGAGCGAGGTGTTCAGTGCCACCCCCGGATCGACCGTGAGCAGGCCCGACTGGCCGGCGGCGGCGAACACCAGGTACCGCGACCCGGTGACGAAGTTGTATCCGCACGCGGCGCTGTCGGCGTTGGTGGCCACCTCGAACTCGGCGCTCGCCTTCCCCTTGTAGATCTGGTCGGCCCGGAAGGTGTAGACGACCGGCGGTGGGGGACCGAGCGGGTCTCCTTCGACCCGGCGAGCGGCCACCACCGTCCCGGTGAAGACGGTCGCCGCCCCCTTCACCTGCTCGGCCGGTTCGAGGAGAGCGCAGGAGCAGGCGCATGCCGTACCGGGAGCGATCACGAGGATCCCGGTCAGCAGAAGCAGAACGACGAGTAGCCGATGTCTCATGCCCTCATGACGTACCCCTCCCCGCGATGGTTCGCCATGGGGTCATGTTTGGAAATTTCCGTGCTTCTGGGGAGACAGACCCGGCATCATGACGAAATGTCTTCTGACTCCCGGACCTCGCGTGACGTGAACGACCTGCGGCGGCTCCCGTACGACGCGGTGCTGTGCGATTTCGACGGAGTGCTACGCCTGCACGACGGTGCCGAGCGGGCGCGGCTGGAGAATATCTGAGGACGACCTCGACCTACTCGGCCTGCGCTACGCCTTCGACGCCGTGGTCAGCAGCGCCCGGGTCGGGGTGGCGAAGCCCGATCGGCGGATCTACGAGATCGCCGCCGAACACGCCGGTGTGCCGATGGACCGATGCCTGTTCACCGACGACCGGCTGGAGAACGTCGAGGCCGCTCGGAAACTGGGGATGACGGCCGTGCACTTCCGGAGCCCCGACGATCTCCATGAGGCTCTTGCCCCGCTGCTCGACGGCGGCCACGGGCCGGTCTCCCCGTCGTAGTCGAGCGCCGCTACGGCTGCGTCAGCGCCTCGGTGGGCGACAGGCGGGAGGCGCGGATCGCCGGGTAAAGGCCGGCCAGCACGCCGATGACCAGCGTGGCGCCCATCCCGCCGAGCACCGCCCACGCCGGGATCACCACGGGCCACGACACCGAGGTGACGTATCCCGCCGTGACCGCCACGCCCAGCAGCGCGCCCGCGATCCCGCCCAGCGCCGACAGCAGCAGCGACTCGGCGAGGAACTGGGTGCGGATCTGCCCCTTGGTCGCCCCCAGGGAGCGGCGCAGGCCGATCTCGCCGCGCCGTTCCAGCACCGAGATGACCATGGTGTTGGCCACCCCGACCCCGCCGACCAGCAGCGCCACCCCGCCCACGCCGAGCAGCAGCCCGGTGAAGGCCGCGTCGGCGGCCTGCTTGGCGGCCAGCGCGTCGGAGGGACGCGACACGTCGACCTCGTTGGGGGCCTCCGGATTGGCGGTGGCGCCGAGCACCTGAGCCACCGCCTCCACCTCCGCGTCCCGCGAGCGGGTGTAGACGACGGTCGGGCGGCCGTCGAAGCCCAGCCTGGACTCGGCCACCGGCCAGCCGACCAGTGCCGCGGTGTCCAGTTCGGGCGCCAGCGGCGCCGGGGCCAGGATGCCGACAACGGTGAACCACACCCCGCCGACCATTACCTGGGTGTCGGGCCCCGCGTGGCCGATCCCGAGGCGTTGCGCGGTGACCGCGCCCAGCACCGTCGCCGGATAGGAGGCGGTGGCGGCGTTGAGCCAGGTACCGCTACGGATCTCGGCCCCGACGGTGGCGGGCAGTTCGGTCCGCGTGGCGTAGGTCGCGATCCCGTTCGTCTCCGCCTTGGGGATCTTTCCGGTGCGGTAGACGTCGGCGTCGGCCACCCGCCCGATGGCCGAGACCGACTCCACCGGAGCGATCCTGCCCACCATCGCCTCGGCTTCGGCCGGCAGCCTGGCCTGCTCGCCGGTCATCGTCGTGCCGGGCGAGACGGTCAGCAGGTTGGTGCCCAGCTCGGACAGGGTGCGGTCCAGATCGGCACGCGAGGAGGACGAGATGCCGACCACGGCGACCATCGCGGAGATGCCGATGGCGATCCCCAGCGCGGACAGGAACGCCCGCATCGGCCGGGTGCGCAGACCCACCACGCCCACCTTGAGCACATCACGCGGCCACATCCTGGCCGGTCGCAGCGCCGGTCGCGGTGCCGGTCGCGGTGCCGGTCGCAACATCTCGGCGGTCATCGACCCACCTCCGAGACCGCGGCCTCGGGCCGCGCGCTGTCGAAGGTCACGCGGCCGTCGCGCATCCGCACCCGGCGGGGCAGTGACTCGGCGATCTCCCGGTCGTGCGTGATGATCACCACGGTGGTGCCTCCCGCGTGCAGGCCGCGCATCAGCTCCATCACCCCGGCCCCCGAGGCGGAGTCGAGGTTGCCGGTCGGCTCGTCGGCCAGCAGGAGCGGGGGGTCGCCCGCCACCGCCCGCGCCACCGCGACGCGCTGGCGCTCGCCGCCGGACAGCTCGTGCGGCTCATGGTCCATCCGGTGGCCCAGCCCGACCCGCTCCAGCGCCGCCGCCGCCCTGCGCCGCCGCTCGCCCGGCCGCAGGCCGGAGTAGAGCAGCCCGTCGGCCACGTTGTCCAGCGCCGTGACGCGCGCGGCGAGGTGGAACTGCTGGAAGACGAAGCCGATCCGGGTGGCCCGCAGCGCCGACAACCCGGCGTCACCGAGCCTGCCCACCTCGTAGCCGTCGATGCGCACGCTGCCCGTGGTGGGTCGGTCCAGGGTGCCGAGCACGTTGAGCATGGTGGACTTGCCCGAGCCCGAGGGGCCCACGATGGCGACGAGCTCGCCGGCGCCGATGTCCAGTGAGACGCCGGCCAGCGCGGTGACGCCGCCGGGATAGACCTTCGTCACATCGCTCAGCGAGATCACTTCGGCATCCCCACGACGACTCCCTCGGTGATCCCGTCACCGGAGATCTCCACCCGGCCGGCCGCGAACAGGCCCGTCGTGACCGGGACGTAGGAGGACGTCGAACCGTTGACGATCTCGACGCCGAAGCCGCCCTCCCGCAGCGCCAGCAGCGCGGCGACCGGGACGGTCAGCACGTCCTTGCGCCTGCCCGCGGTGAAGGTGACATCGACCGAGGCCATGGCGTAGGCGGCGGCCGCCTTCTGCGCCTTCCCACCGCGCAGCTCGACGACCACCTCCACGCTGGTCGTGGGGCTCTGGCCCTGGCCGCCCGGCTTGATCACGGTGGACACCTCCTTGACGCGGCCGCCGATGGTGGTGTCGTCGGGGAGCGTGACGGTGACCTTGCCGCCCTTTTTGGCCAGTCGCTGCTCAGAGGCGTCGAGTTCGACGGTGACGGCCTTGGCCGTGCCGGAGTAGGTCAGCACCTTGCGTCCCGGGCCCGTCGGGTCGCCCTCTCCCGCCTGGAGGCTGTCGACGCGGATCGCTCCGGGGGCGAACATCACCCGGCCGAGTTCGACCTCGCCGCTCTCCTCCAGCCCCCGGCCCTCCTGCCACTGCCTGACGGCCTCGGCGGTGGAGTAGGTGTACTCGTCGTCGACCGTGAAGCCGGTGTAGCCCAGCGCCTTCAGATTCCTCTCCAGTTGCTTGACGTCGGGGCCCTCGTCGCCGATCCGCATCGTCCGGTAGGCGGGCAGCGTGCCGTACATCAGCACGACCGGCCTGTCGTCCACCTGGTACAGCGCTCGGCCGCGGGTGACACGGTCGCCGGTGCCCGGCAGGTGGGTGAGGGTGCCGGGCAGCCGGTTGGTGGCGGTGCTGGTGGTGCCGTAGCCGAGCGCGCCGTCGGCGGTGTGCGTGTCGGTGAGCGTCTGCCTGGTCACCGGGACGGTCTTGGGCGGCAGCCGGGTGGCGGGGGCGTCGGCCGCGGTGCCGTCGCCCATGCCCAGCACGCCGGCGGCGGCCGCGCCGCCCACGGCCATGGCGACGATCGCCAGGACGATCTTTCCACCGCGGCGCGCGCGGCGTCGTGGGCGGGTCTCCTCGGTGGTCACTGCGGGCCGCCGGCCGTCATGATGTCCTGGCACTTCTGCTGGGCGGCGGGGAAGTCGGGGTCCTCACCGATCTCGGGGGTGATCATGATGCCGCGCTGGCCCGGCTTGGGATCGGGGAAGCTCTCCAGGCCGTTCTCGCGCATGCAGGCCGCGTAGGCGCGGCCTCGCTCCTCCGCCTTGGGGTCGGCGGCCCCGGACCTGTCGCCCTGCGGGTTGAACTCCTGACATGCCTGCATGGCCTTGTCCACCGTGGACCTGTCGACGCCGCTGTTCTTGTCGAACTTGAGCTGGATGCGGCCACCCTCCGGGTCCTCCATGGGCACGCCGTTCTCCCGCATGCACTGGGCGAACCTCACGCCCTTCTCCTCCTGGCTCAGGGTCGGGGCGGCGCTGCCGCCCGCCTGCTTGGCCCCGCCGTCGGCCGAGGCCACCGTGCCGGTTTCGGGCGCGGCACCGCATCCGGTCACGGTCAGGGCCAGTAGCAGTGCCGCCAGCGCATGGTGCGTCCGCAGTCGCATGGTGTCGTCTCCTCTGGTCGCGGCCGGAGCGTTTCCGGCCCTTCGGGAGGTGATGCAAGCGGGTGCGGTGTTTCCCCGGCGTTTCCAGGAACGATCGCTAACGTGGAGGAAACACCGGGGCGGCCACCATGGAGGCATGCGAGTTCTGGTGGTGGAGGACGAGCCGTTGCTCGCCGAGGCGATCGCGGAGTGGCTGCGCGAGGAGACCCACGCGGTCGACGTCGCCCTCGACGGAGCGGCGGCGCTGGAGCGGGCGGGCGTCAACGACTACGACGTGGTCGTGCTGGACAGGGACCTGCCGGCCGTACACGGCGACGAGGTCTGCCGGGAACTGGTCGAGGCGGGGACCGGCGCGCGGGTGCTGATGCTGACCGCGGCCGCCGAGATCACCGACCGGGTCGAGGGCCTGTCGCTGGGCGCCGACGACTATCTCAGCAAGCCGTTCGCCTTCCCCGAACTGGCCGCCCGCGTGCTGGCGCTCGGGCGCCGGTGCCGCCCCGCCACGCCGCCGGTGCTGCGCCGCGCGGGCATCACCCTGGACCCCGCACGCCGCGAGGTGTTCCGCGACAGCCGCTACGTGCCGCTGGCCAAGAAGGAGTTCGCCGTGCTGGCCGAGCTGCTGCGCGCCGACGGCGCAGTGGTTCCCGCCGAGTACCTGCTGGAGAAGGCGTGGGACGAGTACGCCGACCCGTTCACCGGTGCCGTCAGGCTCACCATCCTCAAGCTGCGCCGCAAGCTCGCCGACCCCCCGGTCATCGAGACCGTCACCGGAGTGGGGTATCGCATCCCGTGAGGTCCCGGACACTGCTGCCGCGCCGCATCACGCTGCGGGCCCGGCTGACCCTGATCTACGGCGGGCTGTTCCTGGTGGCCGGGATCGTGCTGCTCGGCGCCACCTACACACTCTTCAGCCAGCAGCTCACCTCCAGGACGAAGGTCATCACCATCGGACGCTCGACGCCCACCGCCGACGTCATGTACGGCCCGCCGTCGGCCACCCGGCTCGACGCGGAGCAGACGGAGCAGTGGATGAAGCAGCAGCAGAGCACCCTGCACGAGGCCGCCACCACCTCGATGCTCACCCTGGGCGGCATCGCGCTGGTGGTCGTCGGCGGTGCCGCGGCGGGTTTCGGCTGGCTGGTCACCGGCCGGGTCCTGGCACCCCTGCACCAGGTGACCGAGACCGCCAGGCGGATCGCCGCGGCCCCCGCCGCCGACCGGGGACTGCACGAGCGGATCGCCCTGCGCGGGCCCGACGACGAGGTCAAGGATCTGGCCGACACCTTCGACGTCATGGTCGAGCGGCTGGACCGCTCCTTCGACGGGCAGCGGCGCTTCGTCGCCAACGCCTCCCACGAGCTGCGCACCCCGCTCACCCTGGGCCGGGCGCTGGTCGAGCTGGCCATGCACCGCAAGTCGGCCTCCGAGGACGTCAAGCAGCTTGGCGAGAACCTGCTGGAGATCAACACCAGGCACGAGCGGCTCATCGTCGGGCTGCTGCTGCTGGCCGGATCGGAGAACGAGATCACCGAGCGGCTTCCCGTCGATCTGGCCGACGTGCTCAGCCATGTCGTGGCGCAGTGCGCGCCCGAGGCCGGGCAGGCCGGGATCGAGATCACCGAGCACGCGGGGGAGGCGCTCACGCTGGGGGATGCCCTGCTGCTTGAGCGGATGGTGCACAACCTGGTGGAGAACGGAGTGCGGCACAACGCCAAGGAGGGCGGTTGGGTGCGGGCGACCAGCCGTGTCAGAGCCGACGGCAGGGCCGAGGTCGAGGTGAGCAACAGCGGGCCGACGGTGCCGCCGTACGAGCTTCCCGCGCTGTTCGAGCCGTTCCGGCGACTGGGCGCCGAGCGCATGGTCACCGCCAAGGGGGCGGGGCTGGGCCTGTCCATCGTGCGCTCGGTGGCCCGCGCGCACGGGGGTGAGGTCGCCGCCCGCCCGCGGGCCGGCGGCGGCCTGGTGGTGACCGTCACCCTGCCGGGCGGTGGCGAGCCTGGCTGATTCTCCGTGTGCCTTGACGTCCTCCCCGGTCTGAAGGCCGAAGCACTGGCCCGCATTCCGGTAGCGGGAGCGTCACCGGGCGAGCGCCGTTTCCTCGGGTGCCGGGATCCGGGCCGGCGTGCGACTCACCGGCCACCCCTCGGCGCGCGCGAGTTCCGCGTATCGGACGGCGTTGCGCACCGCGGCGCCGCCCGGATCGTTGTTGAAGTACACATGGACATCGCAGCGCTCACCCCATTCCCGGCCCAGGCGGCGCAGCCAGGAACGGAGCGCGCCGTCGCCGTACGCGGGCCAGGGGTGTGCCCGGCCCTCGTGGAAGCGCAGGTAGGCCCAGTCGGTGGTCCGCCACAGGGGTGTCTGCGGGCGGCCGAGCCGGTCGGCCCAGCACAGGGCCGCACCGTGGGCTGACAGTGCCTCGCGGACGGAATCGCTCCACCATGACACGTGCCGGAACTCGACGGCGACCCGCACATGGGCGGGAAAGCAGCGAAGGCACGCGGCGAGCCTGCCGGGATCGGCCGGCAACGTCGGCGGAAGCTGCAGGAGGATCGGCCCGAGCTTGGCTCCCAACCCCTCGGCCGCCGCCAGCAGGCGCTCGACGGGCTCCTCGGGATCCTTCAGCCGTCTGACATGGGTGAGGAAGCGGCTCGCCTTGATCGCCATGACGAACGTGTCCGGGGTGCGGTCCCGCCACTTCTCGAACGTCTCGCGCGCCGGCAGCCGGTAGAAGGTGTTGTTGTTCTCGGTCGTCTCGAAGCACTCGGCATACCGCTCCAGCCACAGCCGCTGGGGCAGGCCGGGCGGGTAGAGCCCCCCGCGCCAGTCGGCATACTGCCAGCCAGACGTCCCCACCAGCATCATGACAGCTCAGCCCCGTCGATTCCGGCCCTCCACCAGCAGAACCTGCCCGCCACCGCGGCCCCCACACGGGCCGCCGCCCACCTTCCCTTCCGTAGGCTTGCTCGACCCGCGCCACAAGTTCCCCCGATCCGCTCATGACACGGAGGTCTCGTCGATCTGCACGAACGTCTTCGAGGCCAGGAACGGCTTGATGTGCTCGGTGACCACCGCGACGTGCGCGGGATGGGAACCGTACGCCCTCCAGGAGTCCTGGGAGTCGAAGGTCATCGTGACCATCAGGTGCGCGTTGCCGGAGGTCAGACCGGCGTCGGTGGAGACCTTCGCGCTCAGCAGCCCGGGGATCCGGCCGGGCAGCGCGCTCAGCGCCTCAACGATGGCGGTCCGGTGCGCGGCGGTGGCCTCGCCGGTGAGGGTCAGCATCCCGACGTGCAAGAACATGACGGCTTCCTTGGGGGTGGGTGATGAGATCAGAGGCGCTCCGGCGGAGATCCACCGCCTGCGTGGCTCCCTTCCGGAGCGCCGGTCTGCGTGGATGTGGCGAGCGCGGCGAGGAGTTCGGCCTCCGCGAGTTGCTCGGGCAGGCCGAGCAGGTCGGTGAAGCGTGACCACTCCGTACCGGTCCGGTCGGACCTGCCGGTGCTCCGGATGGCCTGGTAGGTCTGGGCCGCGGCCTGCGCGGAGGCGAGGATCGGCGCGACGGGATAGATCAGCAGACCGACCCCGCACTCCTGGAGAATCCGGGTCGGCGGCAGTGCGGAATGATCACCCGCCTCACTGAGATTGATCATCAGTGGAGTGCCCGGGACGGCGGCGCGGATGGTGCGCAGCGACTCCTCGGTGTAGGCGCCCTCGACGAAGACGAGATCCGCACCGGCGGCGGCGTAGGCGCGCACCCGCGCGAGCGCGGATTCGAGGCCCTCCACGGCCAGCGCGTCCGTACGGGCGATGACCAGGGTGGAGCGCCGGCGGGTGACGGCCATCTCGATTTTGGCGACCATCTCCTCGATCGGGACGACCTGGCGGCCGCTCAGCTGCCCGCAGCGCTTCGGCGCGATCTGGTCCTCGAACTGGACCGCCGCGGCACCCGCGTGTTCGAGCCTGGTGACGGCCGCACCAACCTGCAGCACGCCGCCGTAGCCGGTGTCGCCGTCCACGATCAGCGGGAGGTCGCTGATCGAGGCCATCCGGCGTACCTGCTCCGCCATCTCGGCCAGGCCGAGGTAGCCGAGATCGGGCTGGCCGAGGGCGACCGCCGACACCGCGGAACCGGAGACGTACGCGGCCGCGAAGCCGGCCTTCTGCACCGCCCTGACCGTCACACCGTCGTAGGCGCCGGGCGCGAGAACCGGTCCGTGGCACAGCAGCTCGGAGAGCCGGCGGCCTGCGGGACGGTCCCCTTCGCGTACCGCGTGCAGTTCACGCGCGAGGCGGCCGAGGGTGATGCGCAACGAGGTGAACATCGCCGACCGGCGGAGATGCCGCCGTTTGTCGAGCAGGTCCCGGTCCATGGCGGACAGCGACTCGGCGCGCACCTCACGCTCGGCGTCGTCGTCCTCGCGCATCGAGTCGTAGTCCCGCTGCGCGGCGGCCTGTACGTGGTTGAGCGCGGCGTCCCGGCGCAGCTCGCTGTAGAGCCGGGTGACATGGTCGGCGTCGGTTCCGCCGAGCGCGGCGTCGATACAGAGCGCCGCGGCCCACGCGTCGTGGATGCCACTGTTCATGCCCATGCCGCCGAGCGGGTTGTTCACATGGGCGGCGTCACCGGCCAGCAGGATCCGCCCGACCGCGAACGTCGCGGCGGCCCGCATGTTGACCTTGTAGATCGAGGCGTGCGGAATGTCGTACGGCTCCGGCCTGGCCGCGATCCGCTGCAACCGGTCCTGCGTCGCCGCCGCGGACAGAGCGTGCTCGTCGCTCTCCGCGTCCCGCACCGGGAACAGCGCGCGCCAGTGGCCGGGGGTGCGCAGCAGCACACCCCACTCCTGTGGATCCGAGATGTACGACACGTACGCCAGGTCCGGGAAGTCCGCGCGGAAGTCGTGGGTGGTCGACAGGACCAGGAAGCGCTCGTCGTAGGTGCGTCCCTCGAAGGAGATGCCCAGCGACCTGCGAATGCTGGACTGCGCGCCGTCCGCCGCGACCAGCCAGCGGGCGAGGATCGGGTGGTCGCGGTCGGTGTCCGGCAGGAAGATCCGGGCGTGCCGGTCGCCCTGCTCGACCCGCTGGACCGGGCTGGAGAACCGCAGGGTCACGTTCGGCATCGGCAGGAGCCTGTCGCGGATGATCCGGGTGAGGTTGTTCTGCTCGCTCTGCAGGCGGTACGGGTATCTCGTCTCATCGGCCAGCAGGGACATGTCCATCTCGGAGAGGACGGCGCCGGTCCGCTCCCGGTACTGGAAGACGGGCGCCTTGAGGCCGACCTCGTGCAGCTCGTCCACCACACCGAGCTGTTCGAGCAGTTCCAGGGAGGACGGGTGGAAGGTCGACGCCCGGGACTCCTCGGCGAGGTCGGGTCCGGCCTCCAGCACGAGCACCTGATGGCCGAGCTGGGCCAGTTTCAACGCGGCGACCATGCCGACCGGCCCCATACCGGCGACCACGACGGTGTTCATGTCGTTGGCGGACGAGCCCTGGGGGACCCGCTCGCCGACAACAGAGGAGCCGGTTATTTCCATAATGTGGTAACATCCTCACCATATTGTGGGATAAACCCTAATAAGCGGCCTGCAGATACGTCAATATGACGACCCACCGTCTCGCATGGTGAAAACAGGCCGCCTCAGCCCCGAGGAGAGTGCATGACAGAGGAGTCGGCGCACCGGGTCGCGGGCGCGGGTAGCGGCCGGAAGCTGCTCCAGACGTTGCTCTGCTTCACCGAGGCGCACCCGACCTGGACGGTGGCGGACCTGGCCGCGGAGCTCGGCCTCGCCACGACCTCCACCTATCGGTACGTCGCCCTGCTGAGGGAGGTCGGGCTGCTCGACCGCGCCTCCGGAAAGTCGTACCGGGTCACGGACCTGGCACTGAATCTGGGACGGGCCTGTGAGGCCGCGCGGGCGCCGCTCACCGAGGCCGCCCTGCCCGTCATCACCCGGGTACGCGATGAGATCGACGAGACGGTCCTGATCGCCCGTTCCGGGGGCGAGGCGGCCTACTGTGTCGAGCGCGCGGAGTCGCGCCGCCCGGTGCGGCTGCAGTTCGACAAGGGGCAGCCGATGCCGCTCCACGCCGGCTCGATGTCACGGATCCTGCTCGCCTCGATGAGCCGCGCCGAGCGCGCCTCCGTCCTCGCCGGAGTACTACCCGGCCTGTCACCGGCCCGAGCCGCCCTCCTGTCGGACGAGGAACTGGACCGGACTCATCTGCACGGCTGGACCGAGAGCTTCGAGGAGGTGGACGAGGGCATCTGGGGCACCGCGGCCGCGATCACCTCTCATGGAGCCGTGGTCGCGTCGATCGGCACCGCAGCCCCGATGTTCCGAACGGATCAGGCACGTCGCGACCGCATGATCGAGGTCATTCGCGCCGCCGCGTCGGAGATCTCGCTGACGCTCTCCGCCGACTGAACCGCTCGCTCCCGCGGAGGGATTCCCACCCCTGATACGGATTCGACCCGAGGAAGGTAGGGCCATGTTCGCCCATATGTCAGCCTTGGGCTCCTTGTACGAGTTCAGCCGAGCGGCGTGGGAAATCGCCATGGCCGACCGGTGGGAGCGCGGTCCTTCAGGCCGTGGTCCGGCGCGCGATGAGCGTTTCGACACCGTCGAGCAGGAGGTCGAGGCCGAAGGTGAAGTCGTCGTCGCCGACCCATTCGGCGGCGTCTCCGAAGGCATTGGAGTGGATCGCGGCGAACAGCTCGGGATAACCCTCCGGGTCGATGACCTCGGCGAGGACCTCGCTGTACTCCGCCATTCCCGCGACTCCGGCGTCACCACCGACCTCCCGCTCGCTGCTCATCCCGTGCACGAACGTGGCCTCGCTGAGGGCGTACCCGCCGAGGGTGCTCGCGACGTTGACCCTCTCGCCCGCGTCCAACCCCGTGTCGGCGAGTGCGGCCAGCGCCCGGTCGAGCCAGCGTAGACTCCGCGGACCCATGGGCGGGGTGAGGCGGGCGACGAGCAGCATCCACGGCCTGGCGAGGAAGAAGTCACGGTTGGCGCGGGTCCATGTCACGAGGTAGTCCCGCCACGGCAGCCCGCCGAGTTCGGGGGGTTCGGGGACCGCGGCGTCGACCATGGCCGTCAGCAACTCCTCCTTGCTGCCGACATAGCGATACAGGGACATCGTCGCCACCCCCACGCGGGAGGCGACGCTGCTCATCCGGACGCCCGGCAACCCCTCGGTGTCGGCGATCTCGATCGCGGCGGCGATGATCCTGGCCGCGTCGAGGCTCGGTCGCGGCCCGTGGCGTGACACGGCCTCACGCCCCCACATCCGCGCCACGACGGGGGGCAGCACACGCTCCTCTGCCATGACGCCTCCGTTCCTCCTCGCCCGGTTGCCCGCTGCGAGTCGAATTCGATGATCCGTTGGTAACGTGACCCAAGTGTAGAACCACGCACTCTGTACAACATATGCTGTACCCCATACGTAGATTAGTCACGCAAGCGGACCCCGACATCGATCAACCTCCGCGGGCGTAGGGTTCAGCGCGACGGCGCCGCCCGCGACCCGCCGGCACAAGAACGATCACCACGGGCGGCGGCCTGCCCCGCTTGGGGCCCTGATGATCCGCCTCTGATCGCCCCGGAGCCGGAGCCGTTTCCCGAGTGGAAAGACGGGTGCCGTGCTAGCGTCACGCTCCGTGCTGGAGAACGTGTACGTGGGTAGTGCGGATGTGGATGCGGCCGATGACCGCGGTTGGCTGCTCGGACATTTCAAACCGACCGATGACGTCCGGCACAGCGGTGATGTCGAGATCAAGTGGGGCGTCCATCCGCGTGGCGACGAGCGTGCGCAATGGGTCACCGGCGAGAAGCGTACGGCGCTGCTCATGTTGATCAGTGGCCGTTTCCGGGTGGAACTGCCAGGACGTAGCGTGCTGTTGGCCAAGCGAGGTGACTACGTCGTGTGGGGTCATGGTGTCGATCACTCCTGGTACGCAGAGGAGGAATCGGTGGTGCTCACCGTCCGCTGGCCGTCCGTTCCGGGTTACGCGGTCCCTGACCGGGAAATCGGATAGCCGATCAGACCGGAGCGGCGTGGCCGACGGCGAACGGAGACGGCCACCCGCGCCGTGTTCACATCATTTCGAGAGGCTTTTCTCTCCAAGGTCAGAGACCGACGCCCCAAGGACGAAGTGGACTTCGCCAAGACGCTGCCGCTGCCGGCCGAAGAGCAGCGGCGCCGGCTGGACGGGGCACCGGCGATCGAGCGTGGCGAGCATCCCCGACGGGCGTACCCACTGCCGTGACCGCTCCCCGTCCGGGCGGGCGGTGGGGAAAACCGGTGGCCGGTCCGCCTCTGCGGGTGCCAGGATGCGGCCATGATCGATCCTCGGCTGACCGGCCGGGTGGCACTGGTCACCGGCGCGAACCAGGGCATCGGCGCGGCGGCCGCCATCGCGCTGGCCGCGTGCGGAGCGGCGGTGCTGCTCACCTACAAACGACTGGACCCGGCCGAGCACGTCGACGATCCGGCCTTCCCCGACGCCTACGGCAGGCTGCGGGCACAGAGCGCCGACGAGGTCGTGGCCCGGATCCGGGCCGGCGGCGGCCGGGCCGAGGCCATCGAGGCCGACCTGGCGGAGCCGGACGTCGCGAGCCTGCTGTTCGACCGGGCACAGGCGGCCTTCGGGCCGGTGGAGATCCTGATCAACAACGCCAGTGGCTGGCTGGCCGACACCTTCCTGCCCAACGCGCGCGACCGCTTCGGGCGCGCGCTGCGCCCCGTCGACGCCGACTCCCATGACCGGCAGTTCGCGGTGGACGTGCGCGCCCCGGCCCTGCTGATCGCCGAGTTCGCCCGCCGCCACGTAGGGCGCGGCGCCACCTGGGGCCGGATCATCGGTCTCACCTCCGGAAGCTCCGGCGGCTTCCCCGAGGAGGTCTCGTACGGCGCGGCCAAGGCGGCCCAGGAGAACTACACGATGTCCGCCGCCGCCGAACTCGGTCGCCACGGCGTCACCGCGAACATGGTCCACCCACCCGCCACCGACACCGGCTGGATCACCCCGGTCGTCGAGGAGGCGGTCCGCGCGAACAGCCCGCTGCGGCACGTCGGCTGGCCGGAGGAGGTCGCCGAGGTCATCGTCTTCCTGGCCTCGCACCAGGCCCGTTACATCACCGGGCAGCTCATCCGCATGTCCTGAGCGCGCCCTCACCGGTCAGCCCTCTCGCGGTCGGGTCCGGTACCCGGTTCGGGTTTCAGAGAGCGTGCTGGGCATGTCCTTCCCCGGCGCGGGGACCAACGAAAAATGATCACCTTGGATCGGATCTTCTCGCAGGATCAAGCGCTGTTCATGACCGTGGCCCGGTCCGGTCTTCGGCTCGGAGCACACCGGCGATCAGGACGAGTATCGCGATGGCCCCGTAAAGCGGGAGCACGAGCCAGATTCCCGGCGACCCCGGAGAGGGACAGTAGGGGGAAAAGAAGGCGATGGTCGAGAGTGCGTAGTAAGCGGCTGTCACGAGCGCTCCGCCCGCCCCCGTCCAAGCCAGAAGCCGGCGCCTCCGGCGTGGTGATCGCCATGCGGCCACCGCCGACACCACCAGGAGGAGGGGAAGAAATGCAGCCATGGCGCCGAAGCCCAGGCCGAGCACATCGCGAACGGTGTACCCGCCTTCGGTGTTCAGATAGGCGCAGACACTGATCTCCGAATCCACCTGTAACGACGCCCAGTGAGGAAGAACCGACAGGAGGACGGCGCTCATCCAGCACAACAACGCACGGTACTTCACCAGGACTTCACACACAGTGGGAGATCGGGAACTCGGCGATCTGTTGGACGACGTGGTTCCAGGCAGGGCTCATCAGGTCATGAAGGGTGGCCCGCGGGCAGTGCCAGTGATCCACAAGTCAGCCTTTAGTGCCTCTGCCTAGAGTGATCGTCGGCCACCGGGTCCGGCATCGACGGCCGACCGAGTCGAGTCACGCCGGTGATCTCGGGAAGAGGAGTCATGATGGGGGACAAGAAGCTCCCAAGGGCCGCTGTACTGCGGATCAACAAGTGCTTGCGAAACGAATCAGACGTGCTCGATCTGAGCGGTATACCCCTAGAAGTGTTGCCTGGGCAACTGCGTGAACTGACCCACCTGCGAGAGCTCCGCCTGAACCTCACCAGAATCCCTGAGGGGCTGAGCGACCTCACCGCCCTCACCCATCTCCGCCTGGATGGTGAGCTGACCAGCCTCCCAGACTCGCTGGGCAACCTCACCACCCTCACCTCGCTCGACCTGTACGGCAACCAGCTGACCGAGGTCCCTGAGTGGCTGGGCAACCTCACCGCCCTCAGAAGCCTCTACCTGCAAGGGAATCAGCTTGCCGGCCTCCCTGACTCGCTGGGCAATCTCACCGCCCTCACCGAGCTCATCTTGAGCAAGAACCGGCTGACCGAGGTCCCTGACTCACTGGGCAACCTCACCGCCCTCCAACGCCTCTACTTGGGAATCAACCGGCTGACCAGCCTCCCCGACTCGCTGGGCAACCTCACCGCCCTCACTTCGCTCGTCCTGGAAAACAACCAGCTGACCGAGGTCCCTGACTCACTGGGCAACCTCACCGCCCTCCAGCACCTCTTCCTGCGGTACAACCGGCTGACCAGCCTTCCCGACTCGCTGGGCAATCTCACCGCCCTCAGAAGCCTCTACCTGCAAGGGAATCAGCTTGCCTGTCTCCCTGACTCGCTGAGCAATCTCACCGCCCTCACCTGGTTCCACCTGGAGAGCAACCTGCTGACCAGCCTTCCCAAACCGCTGCGCCGTCGCGCCAAGACTCCGCGGTAGCACCGTTCCCGGCCAACCTCAACCATTGACGAGCCCGTCCTGACAGCCTCTGGGAAGAGAACCACCGGCTGACCCGTCGGATCTTTCACGGGCGGTAGTGCGGCCCCCGCGCAGTGGCCGATGGTCGGATACGGCGGGCCCTGAGTCCCGCCGCCGTCCGGGACCCGCCCCCAGGCCGCATGCCCGGACGGCCGGCGGGCGCCGCCTTGACTACTGGCTCAACGACGTTGCCCGTCACTCGCTCCTGCTGCTGTACGGCCTTCCGCTGGGTGGATGCGGACTTCGGAGGGGCACGTCAACATCCGCCACCGGCTCATCCGGGTGGGCACGGAGCCACACCACAGGCCGGTGAAGACCAGGGCGGGAAATCGCTCACTGCCTCTCCTCGGTGTCGTACGCGAAGCGTTGGAGATCCAGCGGGGCGGGCAGAAGATCCGCGAAGAGGAGGCGGGCAAGAACTGGGTGGACACCGGACTCGTGTTCACCACCAAGTCGGGGCGGCCAATCGAGCCGCGTAACCTCACCCGGTCCTTCGCCCGGATCGTGGCGGCGAACAAGCTGCGGACGATCCGCGTTCACGACCTGCGGTACACCCCACGTCGCTGCTCAAGAAGCTGGGGGTCGCGCCGCGTGACGCGATGTAGATCTACACGCATGGGAACGGTGAGAGCCACCAGGACGCCATCAAAAAAGGTAAACGGACTGTTCGAATGAGGCCGTTGCAGTACCCGTTGCAGCAAAAAGCCCCGAAGCTTGGCCGCTTCGGGGTGTTTATCGATGTGGGGCTACCAGGACTTGAACCTGGGACCTCTTCCTTATCAGGCAAGGCGGATGAGGGCGGGGCCATAGGTTATACCCGCTCCCACCTGCGCATACGGTCCACAGTGATCCACCGACGTCCAGCCTCGTCCGTGGTCGTTGTCACTCAGTTGGTCACTCAGGGACTTCGCGATTCAGCCGATGTACGGCGAGGCCGCCCCGTCGAGAAAGTGCCCGATCCGGAGTCGCTGGGTGTCGTGCATCGACAACGTGTCGATCTCTTCCCTGCTGATCCAGCGGACGTCGGTCGACTCGTCGCTGATCGCGAGTGCTCCGCCGATGACGCGGGCTGTGAGGCAGACGTTGAACTGGCGGCGTACCTCTCCGTCGCTGTAGGCGATGATGTGCCGGGCATCGGTGTAGAGGCCGACCATGCCGGTCACCTCGACGTCGTAGCCGGTCTCCTCCTTCACCTCCCGTACGGCGGCCTGAGGCACCGACTCGGTGAGATCCATCCCGCCTCCGGGTAGCGCCCACAGCCCGTTGTCGGTGCGCCTTTGCATGAGGATGCGTCCCCGGTCGTCGACGACCACAGCGGACACCCCCACGACCAGGCTGTTCGGCTCGGGAGCGTCGGGGTCGTCGTAGTACTCGGTACGGGCCACTTACTGCTCCTCGCCAGGGAGTCGGGACTGTTTCCACACGGCTTCGAAGCTGGTGGCGTAGGTGTCGAACAGCCCTTCCTCACGCATGTGGCGCAGGTGGTAGACCGGTGCGCCGTAGGCGTTCATGCCGAAGACGTGCGCGTTGACGATCATGCGGTCATCGCCCACGAACAGGGAGTTGTAGAGCGTGGTGTCGTGCACGCGCAGCTCGACGTTCGACGACTCCGCCAGGGGCCGGTAGTGCATGAGCGCCACCCGGCACCGTGACTCGATGCCGTGCCCGAACAACTCCTCAGCTCCCCGGCCCCGGATGACGGGCGAGTCGGCGTCACCGAGAAGGATGCGCACCCGACAGCCCTCCCGCGCCTTCGACGCAAGAAGATCCTTGAGGTTCGGCCACGACTCATGCAGGAAGTTCGCGGCGTAGACCAGGATGCCGATGCGCTGCTCCGCGCGCTCGAACAGGGTCCGCCACATGTCGAGGGGGGCGGAGGCGCGGGTGGGATAGGCGGCGATCAGTTCACCACTCCCTCGATGACGTCGCCGCCCCTGCTCGATCGCGGGCCACAGGTGGGCAAGGTCTTCCCGAAGCACGATCGCGGCTCGGTGGGCGATGCCGGGGTGTGGTGTGCGGCCGGTGTTGACCCATCGTTCGGCGGTCTTGGGATCGACTCCCACCGCCTCGGCCAGTTGCTGGACACTGATGCCCGCGTTGAACAACGCGGACCGTAGGCGCTCGTTGGGTGCCATGGGACGTTTATACGCCTCCCAAGACGTCCCGTCACCGTCCGCAAACGAAGTTTCCCGTCCCGGCGCTGGTCAGCATGCTTAGGGACGTATCAAGCCTCAAAAAACGTCCCGTCACCACAGGGCGGGCATGAGGTGCGACCACCCGTTCCACCGCCTCGTCACGACCATCCGAGACCTCCCGGAGAAGCGATGACCCGCAACGCAGTGATCACAAAAGCCGCCCGTTCCTCTCACGCGGCCGAACAGCTCCGCGCCGCTCTCGATGGTCTCGGGATAGCCTCCGACGTTCACCAGGGACACGGTGCGGCCTTGCTGAGTGTGTGGGTGGACCTGCTCGTCTGGTCTGACGGCTTCCGCTTCATGTGGTGGAACGGGGAGTACTCCGCGCGGACGGGCCGCAGGAAGTACGCGGCGTACCCGGTGGACAACCCTGCGACGGCCGCTCGCCGAATCGCCGCCCGCTACGCCGATCTCCGCACGACGCACCCCGCGCCTCCACTGAGAGCGCCAAAGGCAGGGGCGGCGCCGTTGTGATGGTGCTTGAGACGTGCGTGAGCCCGCACCTGGGCATGGCGCAACGTGATCACGTCCGGCTCGACTGGCACAAGCCGCACCACACATTGGAGCGGGTGCGGCCGGTGGCGTGGACCTGCGTGTGCCGTGCCACGGTCTATGAACTGTGCGAGGGCGGCGGGCGGGCGTTCATCCGACGCACCACGCAACTCGACAGCGGCCACCAGGTGGACGAGAGTCACCGCTGGTCGATCGCTGAGGCTCGGGCGACCTGGACAGCGCTGTTGTCCGGGAAGGCCCGGTAGAGACGGGCGTGGCGGCGTGTGCTTCGGAGGGACGGCGTCGCCACGCCTGCCAGGGGCCACCATGCACGGCTCCTGGCCCATTCCTCCCCCGCCCCCGATAGCTGCCAGATCGTGTGTCCCGACCGAGGGGTCAACTCCGTCTTCGCGTGTCCGTCCGCCCCGACGTGCACAGCAACCCTCACCCAACAGGTACAGACGGAGTTGACGCCGACCGAGGGACACGAACACTCCGGCAGCGGGGGCGGGGGAGTCACGGCCCGCAACCCTGAAAACTGTTCAGCGGGAGCGGAGACGGCCGGCGCAATGCCGAAGGCACCCCGAAGGGGCCGCGAAGCGGTTGGGCCGGCGGTCGCAGCGGCAGGCGGCAGCGCGCACCAGGGGCGGCGAGTGCGTTCGGTGCGGCGGGCGGCGGGGTCCGGCCGTTCGCGCCGGGCGGGCGCGGGACGGGACCGGCCCCCAGGCCGCATGCCCGATCCCGATGTCCGTCCGGTGCGGGCGGGCGTGCCGCGCCGTGCGGCGGCGCGGAGCGCTGCCGTCTTGAACCAGTAAAGAAACTCTGAGCCAATCCCCGACTACGTGGCATTTCTCGGACAGGAAGCGAGGCATCATGACCACACGGCGCAGCCGGGGAGACGGCGGCCTGCACTGGGACGAGACCCGCGAACGCTGGATCGCCTCGGTGACCGTCGGCTACACCCCTGCCGGAAAGCGCATCGTCAAGAAGGCCAGCGGCAAGAGCAAGACCGAAGCCAAGGCCAAGCTCAAAGAGATCATCCGCGACTACGACGACGGCCTGACTACAGCCGCGCACAACTACACCGTGGGCGACGCCGTACGCGACTGGCTGGAGTTCGGGCTCAACGGGCGGGAAGCCTCCACGATCACGAACCGTCGCATCCTGGCGGAGCAGCATGTGATTCCCGCACTGGGTGCTCGCAAGCTCCGTGAGCTGTCCGCCGACGATGTGGACCGGTGGCTGGCAGCCAAGTCGAAGATCCTGAGCACGGAGACCCTGCGTAAGATCCACTCGGTTCTCAAGCGGTCCATCGCCCGTGCTCAGGCACGCGACAAGGTCAAGCGCAACGTGGTGATGCTGTGCGAGATCCCCAAGGGGCAGGAGGGACGTCCCTCGAAGTCGCTGACGCTCGACCAGGCGGCGTCGGTGCTCAAAGCGGCCGAGGGGGCGATCCTGTACGCCTATGTCGTGGTGTCGCTTCTCATCGGAGCCAGAACTGAGGAGTTACGGGCTCTCACCTGGGCGCATGTTGACCTGAACGGCCAGCCGGACGCCGATCCCCCGATACCTCCGTCGATCATGGTGTGGCGTTCGGTGCGAGCCGGGGGAGACACCAAGACCGAGAAGTCCCGGAGAACCCTCGCTCTCCCCAGGCTGTGCGTGGACGCGCTGCGCGGGCACCGTGAGCGGCAGGCGCTCGCACGGGAGAAGGCGGGGGATCTGTGGCAGGAGAACGATCTCGTCTTCGCGAGCAGACACGGGACCGAACTGGACGCGGCCAATGTCCGCCGGGCCTTCCGGGTGATCCTCAAGAGAACCGATCTCAACGAGGACGAGTGGACGCCTCGGGAGATGCGGCACAGCTTCGTCTCGCTACTCTCCGACTCCGGCATGGCCCTGGAGAACATCTCCCGCCTGGTCGGCCACAAGGGGACCGTGGTGACGGAGAAGGTCTACCGCAAGCAGCTCCGGCCTGTGCTGCTCGATGGGGCCGAGGCGATGGACATGATCTTCCCCATTGAGGTCAAGGGAGCGTAGTCACTCACTTGGTCACCCGGAAGATCAAAAAAGGCCACTTCCCTGCTGGGAAATGGCCTCTGAGCTGGGTGGGGCTACCAGGACTTGAACCTGGGACCTCTTCCTTATCAGGGAAGCGCTCTAACCGTCTGAGCTATAGCCCCTCAGCGCGCACGAACGGCCCCGCACCCGCTTCGCGGAGGCGAACCCGTCCGTTCGAACTGGGAAAAGCTTACCCTGTTCCGGCACCTGCTTGCGCCATGTCCCCGACCGCGGAAGGACGGGGACATGACTCAAGATCGGTTACTCGGCCTCGCTGAAAGTGACCTCCACGCCTCCGACCAGGTCGGAGGCGACGTTGTAGATCACCGCACCGAGGGTGGAGAGTGCGGTGATCAGCACGACGTTCACCGCGCCGATCAGGGCGGTGTAGCCCAGGATGCGGACCGGCTCGAACCAGGAGGCGACGTCGACGCCACTGGTGGCCTTGCCGTCGGCGGTCGTCAGCTGGTTGACCGTCTGGATGATGTTGTCGAACACCCCCAGCCCCGACAGCACCATGTAGAGCACCGCGACCGCGATGAACAGCACCACGAAGCAGACCAGTGACACCACGAAGCTGAACTTCATGGCCGACCACGGCTCGACCCTGCGCAGCACCAGGTGCGCCTTACGGGGCGATCTGGGAGCGGGGATGTCCGAGGACTTCCTGCCAGGCGCGTCCAGCGGCGGTTGGGGCGACGACAGGCTTCCGGGCGACCAGGGCTGCTGCCCCGCCGGTGGACGGTTCTGCTGCCCCGCCGCCGGCGGAGGCGATGAGGGTGACTGTAACGGCGGCGCGGATGGAGGTGGAGATCCTGGACGGATCCGCACCGTGGTCTCGGCCTGCTTGCCATCCTCTGTGGTCGTCACTTTTTTCCTGCCCTTGGGGTCGTCGGCTACCGATTCATCGGTTTCCGGCGCGGGCGCGCTACCGTTAACCGGTGACGAGGCCGCCTCGACGTCTTTCGTTTCAGCGGTCTTGTCTATTTTCTCCGTCACCTGGTCGCGTGTCGACGAGGAGGCGGGGCGCGAGCCCGGCTCGCCCTGAGAACTCACGGGTTATCTCCTTCCCCGTTCCCCTCGGTCTCCACCGGTACCTCGGCGTTTTCCTCGGTCTCCAACGACTCCGCGTTGCGGGCCAGAGCCACGACGCTGTCCCCCTCTGCGAGATTCATCAGTCGAACCCCCATCGTCTGGCGGCCCGACTGCTTGATCTCCCCGGCGCTCGTCCGGATAACCCCTCCGGCGGACGTGATCGCGAAAACCTCGTCCTCGGGCCTGACCATGACCGCGCCAACCAGCTTGCCACGGGCACTAACGATCTTGGCGGTCAGGACGCCCTTTCCACCCCTTCCCTGGATCGGGTACTGATCCACGGGGGTGCGCTTGGCGTATCCGCCCTCGGTGGCGATGAGCACGTTGTCACCGTCGGCGATCCGGTTCATCGCCAGGAGCTCGTCGCCCTCAAGGAAGCGCATGCCGATCACACCGCTGGTCGCCCTGCCCATCGGGCGCATGGCCTCGTCGGAGGCCGTGAAGCGGATGGACTGGGCGCCACGGGAGACGAGCAGGAGGTCGTCCTCCTCCGACACGAGCCTGGCGGCGATCACCTCGTCATCTTCGCGCAGGTTGATCGCGATGAGGCCACCCGTGCGCGGCGAGTCGTACTCGGACAGGCGCGTCTTCTTCACCAGGCCGCTGCGGGTGGCCAGCACGAGGTAGGGGGCGACGTCGTAGTCACGCAGGTCCAGGACCTCCATGACGACCTCGTCCGGCTGCATGGCCAGCAGGTTCGCCAGGTGCTGCCCGCGCGCGTCGCGGCCCGAGTCGGGGAGCTCGTACGCCTTGACCCGGTAGACGCGGCCCTTGTTCGTGAAGAACAGCAGCCAGTGGTGTGTCGTGGTGACGAAGAAGTGGTCGACGATGTCGTCCTGGCGCAGCTGCGCACCCCGCACACCCTTGCCGCCGCGCTTCTGCGCCCGGTAAAGATCTGTGTTGGTTCGCTTGGCGTAGCCACCGCGGGTGATCGTGACGACCATGTCCTCCTCGGCGAGGAGGTCTTCGATGGACATGTCGCCCTCGTAGGCGATGATCTCGGTCCTGCGCTCGTCGCCGTACCGCGCGGTGAGCTCGGAGAGCTCGTCCTGGACGATCGTGCGCTGCCGCTCGGGCGAGGCGAGGATCGCCTGGTACTCGGTGATCTGCGCCATCAGCGCGTCGTACTCGTCGGTGATCTGCTGGCGCTCCAGAGCGGCCAGCTTGCGCAGCTGCATGTCGAGGATGGCCTGCGCCTGGATCTCGTCGATCTCCAGAAGCGTCATCAGGCCGCCCTGCGCGGCGGACGCCGAGGGCGACCGCCGGATCAGCGCGATGACCTCGTCCATCCGGTCGAGTGCCTTGAGCAGCGCGCGCAGGATGTGCGCCCGCTCCTCGGCCTTGCGCAGCAGGTAGCGGGTCCGGCGGACCACGACCTCGATCTGGTGGGCCACGTAGTAGCGGACGAACTGGTCGAGCCTGAGCGTGCGCGGCACGCCGTCGACCAGGGCCAGCATGTTGGCGCCGAAGGTGGTCTGCAGCTGGGTGTGCTTGTAGAGGTTGTTCAGCACGACCTTGGCGACCGCGTCGCGCTTGAGCACGATCACCAGGCGCTGGCCGACGCGCGAGGAGCTCTCGTCGCGGACGTCGGCGATGCCGGTGATCCGGCCGTCCTTCACCGACTCGGCGATGGTCAGCGCGAGGTTGTCCGGGTTGACCTGGTAGGGCAGCTCGGTGACGACCAGGCACTGGCGGCCCTTGGCGTCCTCCTCGACCTCGACGACCGCCCGCATGGTGATCGAACCGCGGCCGGTCCGGTAGGCGTCGTCGATGCCGCGCCGGCCGACGATCAGCGCTCCGGTGGGGAAGTCGGGGCCCTTGACCCGGGCGATCAGTGCTTCGAGGAGCTCCTCGTCCGTCGCCTCGGGGTTCTGCAGGGACCAGACGATGCCCGAGGCCACCTCCCGCAGGTTGTGCGGCGGGATGTTGGTGGCCATGCCGACCGCGATGCCCGCCGACCCGTTGACCAGCAGGTTGGGGAAGCGCGAGGGCAGGACCGTCGGCTCCTGGGAGCGCCCGTCGTAGTTGGGGATGAGATCGACGGTGTCCTTGTCGATGTCGCGCAGCATCTCCATGGCGATGGGCGCGAGCTTGCACTCGGTGTAACGCATCGCCGCGGGCGGGTCGTTGCCCGGCGAGCCGAAGTTGCCCTGCCCGTCGACCAGCGTGTAGCGCAGCGCCCAGTGCTGGGCCATCCGCACCACGGTGGCGTAGATCGACGCGTCGCCGTGCGGGTGGTAGGAGCCCATGACGTCACCGACGACGCGGGAGCACTTGAAATAACCGCGGTCGGGCCGGTAGCCGCCGTCGTACATGGCGTACAGCACCCGGCGGTGCACCGGCTTCATGCCGTCGCGGACGTCCGGCAGCGCGCGCGAGACGATGACCGACATCGCGTAGTCCATGTAGCTGCGCTGCATCTCGGACTGGATGTCGACCGGCTCGACGCGGTCTACCGGAGGGCCGGGCGGAGTATTGACTTCCGTCACAGGTCAAGATCCTTTTCTGGTACGGCTACCGCTACACGTCGAGGAAACGGACGTCCCTGGCGTTCCTGATGATGAAGGAGCGGCGCGCCTCGACGTCCTCACCCATCAGCACGCTGAACAGCTCGTCGGCCTGGGCTGCGTCGTCGAGGGTGACCTGCAGGAGCAGGCGGGTGTCGGGGTTCATGGTCGTGTCCCAGAGCTGGGCGGCGTTCATCTCGCCCAGACCCTTGAAGCGCTGCACGTTGTCACGGGGCCGGGGATCGGGCTTGCCCGCGTCGATGCCGGCCTGGATGACCGCGTCGCGCTCCCGGTCGGAGTAGGCGTAGGAGGCGTCGTCGCCCTTCCTGTCCCATTTGATCTTGTAGAGCGGCGGCTGGGAGAGGTAGACGTGCCCCGCCTCGATCAGCGGCCGCATGAAACGGAACAGCAGGGTCAGCAGCAGGGTCGTGATGTGCTGGCCGTCGACGTCGGCGTCCGCCATCAGGATGAGCTTGTGGTAGCGGAGCTTGGTGATGTCGAACTCGTCGTGCACACCGGTGCCCATGGCCGTGATCAGCGCCTGGACCTCCTGGTTCTGCAGGACCTTGTCGATCCGGGCCTTCTCCACGTTGAGGATCTTGCCGCGGATCGGGAGGATCGCCTGGAACTTGGAGTCGCGCCCGCCCTTGGCCGAGCCACCCGCCGAGTCACCCTCGACGATGTACAGCTCGCACTTCTCCGGATCGCTCCACTGGCAGTCGGCCAGCTTGCCCGGCAGACCGGAACCCGACTCCAGCAGCGACTTGCGCCGGGTCAGGTCACGGGCCTGACGAGCCGCGAGGCGGGCCCGGGAGGCCTGCAGGGACTTGGTGATGATGTCCTTGGCCTCGCCGGGGTTGCGCTCGAACCAGTCGCGCAGGTGGTCGTTGCAAGCCTTCTGGACGAACGACTTGGCCTCGGTGTTGCCCAGCTTGGTCTTGGTCTGGCCCTCGAACTGCGGGTCGGCCAGCTTCACCGAGATGATCGCGGTGAGGCCCTCACGGATGTCCTCACCGGCGAGGTTGTCGTCCTTGCCCTCCTTGAGGAACTTCTGCTCGCGCGCGTAGCGGTTGACGATGGACGTCAGCGCGGCACGGAAGCCCTCCTCGTGGGTGCCACCCTCGGCGGTGTTGATCGTGTTGGCGAAGGTGTAGACCGACTCGCTGTACGAGTTGTTCCACTGCATCGCGATCTCGACCGCGATGCCGTCGCCGTGCTCCTCGAAGTCGATCACCGAGACGTGGGCGGGGTCCTTCTTGGAGTTGAGGTGCTCGACGAAGTCGGACAGGCCGCCCTCGTAGTGGTAGGTGACCTCTTTGGCGCCTTCGCCGTCGGTGAAGTCGGGGCGTTCGTCCCTGATGGAGATCGTCAGGCCCTTGTTGAGGAAGGCCATCTCCTGGAAGCGGCGCGCGAGAGTCTCGAAGTGCCAGGTCGTGGTCTCGAAGATGGTCCCGTCGGCCCAGAAGGTGATCGAGGTGCCGGTCTCGCCGGTCTCCTCGCCCTTGATCAGGGAGGTGGTGGGCCGGGTGTCGACGTAGGTCTGCCGCCAGTGGTGGCCGTCGGTGCGGATCTCCACCTCAAGCCTGCTGGACAGCGCGTTGACGACGGAGACGCCCACGCCGTGCAGTCCTCCGGAGACCGCGTACGACTTGTCGTCGAACTTGCCGCCCGCGTGCAGCACGGTCAGCACGACCTCGACCGCGGGACGGTTCTCGCCGGGAACGTTGCCGACCGGGATGCCTCGGCCGTTGTCGACGACCCGCACGCCGTTGTCGGCGAGCAGGGTGACCTCGATCCGGTCTGCGTGCCCGGCCAGGGCCTCGTCGACGGAGTTGTCGACGACCTCGTAGACGAGATGATGGAGACCGCGCTCACCGGTGGAGCCGATGTACATACCGGGACGCTTACGGACCGCCTCAAGTCCTTCGAGAACAGTGATTGAGCTAGCGTCGTAGGACAAGTGCGAAATCCTCCTGCCGCGGACACGCGGCAGGGAGACAAACGTGTAGCCCCGCCGTGCCCGTCACCGTCGTGAATGCCCCGATGCGTCCACCCAGGGGAGCCGGCACACACGCCGGGGGTGACACGCAAACGGACGTGTCCGGAATTCGATTTCATTCTAGCGGCTCAGAGCACATCATGTGGCATTGACGGCCCCTGGAATGGCCTGTCGCGTGACGATCATCGTCTTGAACATCCCCCTACGGGGGCGGGGTTCGTCGCGCCAGAAAGGCTGCTGATCCGTTTCTGAGCGCCGAGTCAGCCGTATGTGTCGCCCGGGCCGCGGCTTCCGGTGACGCGCAGACCGCCGCTGGAGCGGGGGCCGTTCTGCGGTCCACGGACCTTGACCCTTTGCACCGTTCCGTCCCCTAGCTCCTCATTCAACCTTCTCACCAGGGTCCTTGCCAGCAGACGCACCTGGGTGGCCCAGGCGGTGGAGTCCGCGACGACCACGACCTCGCCCTCCGCGAAGGTCTCCGGCCTGGTGTGGGCCGCCATGTCCGGGCCGACGATCTCGTGCCAGCGGCCGAAGACCCCGCCGATCGCGGCGGGCTGCTGCCAGCCCCGGTCGGCGAGCAGGTCGGCGATGGCCCTGCCGAAGAGCTGGGGATCACCCGCGTCCCTGCGCGGCCCGGACGCCCTGCGGCGCGGCTCCCTGCGGGGGAGCTGCCCTCGCCTGGCGGCGTCCGACTTGGCCTGGGCCAGCTTCTCCCTGGCCATCGCCGCCCCCTTGGCGGCCGCGCTTCTCGCCGACCCGGGAGCCGCGGCGTCCGCCCCGCCACCGCTCGATCCAGGCTCTGCGTCATCGGGCACGGACCACGCCTCCCTCTGTCACGTCGAACCGGCCTCCGGCCAGCTCCTTCGGCACGTCGTCGGGGACCGCGGCGGTGATCAGCACCTGCTCGGCGGGGGCGACCATCTCGGCCAGGCGGCGCCGGCGCCTGTTGTCCAGCTCGGCGAAGACGTCGTCCAGGATCAGGACCGGGTCGCCGCCGTCGGCCCTGAGCAGGTCGTAGGCGGCCAGCCTGAGCGCCAGCGCGTACGACCACGACTCACCGTGGCTGGCGTAGCCGCGCGCGGGCAGCTCCCCCAGCCCGAGGAACAGGTCGTCGCGGTGCGGGCCGACCAGGGTGACGCCACGTTCGAGCTCGGCGGCGCGAACCTCCAGCAGGCCGGCCCGCAGCCGCTCCGCCAGCTCGGCGCGGTCGGTGCCGGCGTCCGCGGGCAGGGTGCCGCGGTACTCCAGCCTCGCGGGGGCGGAGTCGGGCGCGAGAGAGGCGTACGAGGCGGCGACCAGGGGGCGCAGCGTCTCGACCAGTTCCAGCCTGGCCGCGAGCAGCTCGGCACCGTGCGTGGCCAGGTGGGCGTCCCAGACCTCAAGGGTGCTCAGCGGGTCCCCCGCCCCGGCCTCGGCGAACGCCGCGTCGCTCTCGGCCCGCCGGGTGCTCCGGCCGCGCCCCCGCCGGGCCTGCGCGGCCGTACGCAGCAGGGCACCGCGCTGCTTGAGCACCCTGTCGTAGTCGGCGCGCACCCCCGCGAACCTGGGCGCCCTGGCCACCAGGAGATCGTCGAGGAACCGGCGCCGCTCGGAGGGGTCGCCCTTGACCATGGAGAGGTCCTCAGGAGCGAACAGGACGGTGCGCAGCAGGCCGACGACATCGCGCGTGCGGGAGACGGGCGAGCGGTTCAGCCTGGCCCTGTTGGCCCTGCCCGGGTTGATCTCCAGCTCGATCAGCGCGCGCCGGTCGTCGCGGACCACCACCGAGCGTACGATCGCCCGCGCCGCGCCCTGCCGGACCAGCGGCCCGTCGCCGGCGACCCGGTGGCTGGCCTGCGTCGCCACGTAACCCAGCGCCTCGACCAGGTTGGTCTTTCCCATGCCGTTGGGCCCGACGAAGGCCGTGACCCCCGGCTCCATGCCGAGATCGACGGTTTCGTAGGACCGGAAGTCGGTCAGGGAGAGATGGGCGACATGCACCCCAGGAAGATTAGTCGGCCCCGCCCATCACCGTGGCCTCCGGCGCCCGCACGGCTCGCGCCCCGTGGAAAAGGTATGGCGCGAGCCCTACGACGGAGGTCGCGAACGTGCGGCCGCGGCTGCCGGAGCGGCCCTGCCGAGCCGGGAGCGGTGGTGGGTCCGCGCCTTGGACGGGGAACGCCGCGCTAGCCGGCCGCCTCGACCGGGGGGGTGACGTCGGCGCCGGGGGAGTCGGCGCCCTTGGCCGCCGAGCCCGCCCTGGAGGTGACCGCGTGGCCGCCGAACTGGTTGCGCAGGGCCGCGACGACCTTCATCGCCGGCGAGTCGTCCTGGCGGGAGGCGAACCTGGCGTACAGGGCGGCGGTGATGACCGGCAGCGGGACCGCGAGGTCGACGGCCGCCTGAACCGTCCAGCGGCCCTCGCCGGAGTCCTGCGCGTAGCCCTCGAGCTGCTCCAGAGCGGGGTCCTCCTCAAGTGCGCGGACCATCAGGTCGAGCAGCCAGGAGCGGATGACGGTGCCCTGCCGCCAGCTCTTGAAGGCGCCGGGCACGTCGGTCACGATGTCGGCGGCCTCCAGCAGTTCCCAGCCCTCGGCGAAGGCCTGCATCATGCCGTACTCGATGCCGTTGTGGACCATCTTGGCGAAGTGACCGGCACCGATCCTGCCCGCGTGGACGAAGCCGTCCTCGCCCTCGGGCTTGAGGGTCTCGAAGATCGGCATCGCCCGCTCGACGTCGGCCCTGTCGCCGCCGACCATGAGCGCGTAGCCGTTCTCCAGCCCCCAGACTCCACCGCTCACGCCGCAGTCGACGAACCCGATGCCCTTCGCGGCGAGCGCGGCGCCGTGCCTCTGGTCGTCGACGTAGTGCGAGTTGCCTCCGTCGATGAGGAGATCGCCGGGGGCCAGTACCTCGCCGAGCGCCTCGATCGTCGCCCGGGTCGGTTCCCCTGAGGGCACCATGACCCACACCGTTCGCGGCGTCTGGAGCCGCTCCGCGAGCTCCTCCAGGCCGGAGACGTCGCTGACCGCGGGATCGCGGTCGTAACCGACGACCTCGTGGCCGCCGCGGCGCAGGCGCTCAGCCATCCTGCCGCCCATCTTGCCCAGCCCGACCATGCCGATCTGCATACGAGTACCCCCTTCAGGGTTCCATCGTTCACCTACGTCAGACGTGCCCGCGCAAGCCTTACCAGCTCGGGGTTCCCGCCTACCGGTTCACCCGTGGGACCGTGGAGGACGTCCTCCAGGCCGATGCGCGTGGCCAGCCCCGACTGCCCCGCGAAGTCCAGGAGAATCCAGGTCGGCTCCTCCTCCCCGTGGAGCAGCCGAGGTCCCGGTACACCGAGCTCGGCGAGGCGGTCCAGGATCGCGCGCGCCCGGCGGACGGCCGTGTCCGCGGGGCCACCGAGGATCTCGACGAGCACCCGGGCGCACTCCAGTCCGCTCGCGGCGAGCGCGTCGGCGTCGTCTGTGGACCAGACCCCGGCCTCCACGTCCACTCCGAGCCGCCGCAGATCATGCCACAGGTCCCGGAAGCCGGGTTCCGAGAGATTCACGGACGCGAAGTCCGGCAGGTCGCCGGGGGCGAGCGCGGCCCAGCCTCGGACGGCCGCGCGCCGTGCGTCCACATCCCCGCCGGTTATCCACAACCCCGTGCTCACCCCCACGGGGAGCCCGGGGCACGCCTCGCGTACCGCGCGCACCGCCGCCCCGATGTGGACGGCGCTGAGCGACTCGCTGCCGCCCTCGTCGCGCGGATGCATGTGAACAGCGTCCGCACCCGCCTCACGGGCCTCACAGGCCGCCTCAGCGAGCTCCAGAGGGGCCAGGGGGAGGGCCGGGTGGTCGCCGGGCCTCCTGGCACCGTTCAGGCACGCCTTGAGCCACAGCGCGCCCGAGCGGGACGCCCCCGCCATCAGCTGGAGAGCCGGATGGGCATGATCAGGTAGCGGTAGTCGGGAACCTCTCCGTCGTCCACAGGCTTGCCACCGGTGAGGATGGCCGGCTTGGTGGACGTGGTCATCTGCAGGCGGGCCACGTCGGAGTCGATCGCGCCAAGGCCCTCCAGCAGGAACTGGTGGTTGAAGGCGATGTTGATGTCCTCGCCCTCGAACTCGACGGGGAGCACCTCGACGGCCTGCGCCTCGTCGCCGCTGCCCGCCTCCAGGACGACCTCGTCGCCGCGGAAGGCGAGCCGTACCGGCGTGTTGCGCTCGGCGACCAGGGCCACGCGCTTGACGGCCTCGACGAAGGCCGCCGTCGGCAGCTGCGCGCAGGCGGAGAACTCGGTGGGCAGCAGCGAGCGGTACTTGGGGAACTCGGGGTCGAGCAGCCTGGTGGTGGTGCGGCGCCCCGCGCTGGAGAAGCCGATCATGCCCTCACCGGTGCCCCCCGCGGAGCTCATCGCGATCTCGACCTCGGCGCCGGTGCCCCCCAGGGCCTTGGCCGTGTCCGCGAGGGTCCTGCCCGGGATCATCGCGATCGCCGAGAAGTCGGGCTGGTCCGGCTGCCACTTCAGCTCCCGCACGGCGAGGCGGTAACGGTCGGTCGCCGCGAGGGTGACGGTGTCCCCCTCGATCTCCACGCGCACGCCGGTGAGCATCGGCAGGGTGTCGTCCTTGCCCGCGGCCACGGCGACCTGGCCGACGGCGGAGGCGAACACGTCGCTGCCCACCCGGCCGGCGGCCGGTGGCATGGTCGGCAGCGAGGGATAGTCCTCCACAGGCATGGTCAGGAGGGTGAACCGGGCGCTGCCACAGGTGACGACCGCCTTGGCGCCCTCCACGACGAAGTCCACAGGCTGCGCGGGGAGCGCCCTGGTGATCTCGGCGAGCAGCCTGCCCGAGACGAGCACCACGCCCGCCTCTCCCGTCTGCAGTTCGAGGGTCACCTCGGCGGAGACCTCGTAGTCGAAGCCCGAGAGCTTGAGTTGCCCGTCCTCAGTGACCTCAAGACGCATGCCGGCCAGCACCGGCACGGAGGGACGCGCCGGCAGGCTGCGCGCCGTCCATGCGACCGCCTCAGCGAGCACGTCTCGGTCGACCCGGAACATCACGTGGATCTGCCTCCTGTGTATCGAGCGCCGTCCGCTCGGTGCCTGGGGTTCAAGTGTTCACTGTCTGGAGCCTGAGCTCTCCCGGAACCCCTCTTATGGCTCTTGGGTTTCCTAGTAGAGATACAAGTGGCCATCGTATTAGGGGGTGTGGATACTGTGGAAAGCCATTGTTTCCGCAGGTCAAGTGCGGTTTTTTCATCCACCGGGGCTGTGGGCGCCCGCTGTGGACAACTCTTGGGGCTGGGGAGAACCGCGGAGTACCCACAGGCCGTCCCCAGATTCGGCGCGCTCTGTCCACCGGTTATCCACGAGGTTTCCCCAGGTTATCCACCGGGTATGAGGTCGGTTTGTCCTTGTGGAAAACTCTGTTCACAGGGCGTCCCCAGGTTGTCCACGGGTTACCCACAGGTTGTCCCCAACTTCTCCCCAGAGTTGTCCACAGTCCCAGAACAGGGTTCGGACCGGCTCGTTTGCTGATGATCATGGGTGGACGCCCCGGAGCCTTCCCCGCCCTCGCGAATCGTTGATCCACAAGGTTTTCCACAGCCTGTGCATCACGGGGTGAAAAACCTCAGCCATTACGGGACTGCTGCTTGATCCTGGTGGTGAGTTCGTTGACCTGGTTGTAGATCGAGCGGCGCTCGGCCATCAGGGAGCGGATCTTCCGGTCGGCGTGCATGACCGTGGTGTGGTCGCGGCCGCCGAACTGCTGACCGATCTTCGGGAGCGACATGTCGGTCAACTCCCGGCACAGGTACATGGCGATCTGGCGGGCGGTGACCAGGACGCGTGAACGCGACCCGCCGCACAGGTCGTCGATCGACAGGCCGAAGTAGGCGGCGGTGGAGGCCATGATCGTGGCGACCGTTATCTCGGACCCGGCGTCCTCGGTGATCAGGTCCTTGAGCACGACCTCGGTGAGCTGCAGATCGACCGACTGCCGGTTGAGGCTGGCGAACGCGGTCACCCTTATCAGGGCACCCTCCAGCTCGCGGATGTTGGTGGAGATGCGGCTGGCGATGTACTCCAGCACCTCGGGCGGCGCGGCCAGGCCCTCCTGGATCGCCTTCTTGCGCAGAATCGCGATGCGTGTCTCCAGCTCGGGCGGCTGGACGTCGGTGATCAGGCCCCACTCGAACCGGTTGCGGAGCCGGTCCTCCAGCGTGACCAGCTGTTTCGGCGCCCGGTCGCTGGAGATGACGATCTGTTTGTTGGAGTTGTGCAGGGTGTTGAAGGTGTGGAAGAACTCCTCCTGCGTCTGCTCCTTGCCCTCCAGGAACTGGATGTCGTCCACCAGCAGGATGTCCACGGCCCGGTAGCGGCCCCGGAAGTTGTCGGCCTTGTGGTCGCGGATGGAGTTGATGAAGTCGTTGGTGAACTCCTCGGAGCTCACGTACCGCACCCGCGCGCCGTCGTACAGGCTCTGGGCGTAGTGGCCGATCGCGTGCAGCAGGTGGGTCTTGCCCAGACCCGAGTCGCCGTAGATGAACAGCGGGTTGTACGCCTTGGCGGGCGCCTCGGCCACCGCGACCGCGGCCGCGTGGGCGAAACGGTTGCTGGAGCCGATGACGAAGGTCTCGAAGGTGTATTTCGGGTTCAGCCGGGCGGGCTCGCCCTGCGTCCGGCTCCCGCGGCTGTCCCACCTGTTCGGTACGCCGCCCGCACCGGGCACCGCGGGCGCGCCGCGGTCGAAGGAGTCGGGCTCGGGACGCGGCGAGGGCGCGGTGTAGCCGCCGCGGTTGTATCCGGGGCTCGGTTCCCCCGGCGAGGGAGCCTGGGACGGCTCCGAGGGGCGGTACGGCTGGGAGGATTCCTCGCCCTGCTGGTACGGGTAGGAGAACGGCTGGGCCTGTGGATATTCGGTGGACGGCTGGGCGGCTGGGTTACCCCCCTGATAGGGGGGATGGGGCACCGAACCCCCGTGGTGCTGGGGATTGGCCGGTTGTGCATAACCCTGCTGGGCCCCGCCGGCCTGTGCATAACCCTGCGGTTGCGCCTGGGGATAAGGGTCCTGGCGGGAGGGGAGTCCAGGCTCGGGGCCCGCCGCGCTGGGGTCGACCATGACCGCCACCCGCATCGGGCGGCCGAACTCCTGGGAGAGCGCGTGACTGATAAGCGGACGAAGCTTGTTCTCCAGAACATCTCTGGCGAAATCCGTGGGTGCGGCGAGCACCACCGTGTCGTTCATGAGGCCGAAGGGCCGGGTCATGTTGAGCCAGACCCGCTGCTGAGACGGGACGTTCTCGTTCAGGGAGTTCTCCAGCGCCCTCGCCCAGACCGCGCTGAGGTCCGTTCCGTCCATGGCTCGGCTCCCCTCCTCCCGACGCGGCCCCCGCTGGCCTACCGCGATCTGTTTATCCACATCGATGGCCGCCGGAAGCACCGGATCTCGCCGTTGTCCACACGCCGGGCGTCTCGTGGCACCTTCGTGGGCACCGTTCGATATCCACACCGAATCCACAGGCTGTGCACAGTCTGTTACCCGCGGTCCGACGCGTCCTCGCAGTGGAGAGAGGGTTTGGAAGGGCCGAGGGTAGCCCTGTCCACAGCTGTGTACAAGACGTTGTCCACAGCCTAGTGGCAGTACGGGGGGGACAGAGTGCACATCCTGTGGACGGCGGGGCGCCGGTGGAAAACGTGCCTGTGGAAAGGTGGATAACCTGTATTCGCGTGCTCCAGGATGTTCTCCGGTTTGACCTGGGACGCGCCTGCCCCGTAACGTACGACGGTCGGCTTGCCACGCGGCGGCTATTTCGCATGCCCCGCATCCGGCAGGCCAGCCACTGTCGAGCGTCCCCATGTGCTGGGGATGCGTCTTGAGCCTGGAGCCCACTCGTGAGCAAGCGTACTTTCCAGCCGAACAACCGCCGTCGTGCGAAGACCCACGGCTTCCGGCTCCGCATGCGCACCCGCGCCGGCCGCGCCATTCTTGCCGCTCGCCGTCGCAAGGGCCGCGCCGAGCTCTCCGCCTGACGCATCCGTTGCGCCCGGTCCGCCGGGCCAAGGCAGCAGAGCCCGTCGCCCGTCGGCAGCGATGCCGACGGGCGACAGGCGTACCTGCCCAGGGTCACGAAGATCTCTCGTGTTGCCGTCCGGGTCCCGCATGCGCCGGGGCGACGATTTCGCCGGCGCGATCAGAAGGGGAAGCCGAGCAGGCCGCCCCACCCTGGTCGCGCACTTTGGCATGCGCCCTGACACTGACGATCCCCCCCTGGTCGGATTCGTGGTGAGTCGCGCCGTGGGAGGCGCGGTCATCAGAAATCGGGTCAAACGTCAGTTGCGACACCTCATGCGAGACCGTCTCGACCGGCTTCCGCGAGGTAGCCTGCTTGTTGTACGCGCCAATCCACCGGCCGCGTCCGCGCGAAGCGAGCGCATTGCCGCCGAACTCGACGTCGCGCTGGATCGTTTACTCAGGCGGCTAGAGCCCCCGGGGGCTCGCATGGATGGGCGATGATGACGGCGCAGCAGATCGCCGGGATTTCTCCGGCTGCCAGGATCCTGATGGCTCCGATCCGGTTCTACCGGGCCTTCGTGAGCCCTTTGCTGGGTCCCCGTTGCCGTTTCCACCCCTCGTGCAGTGCCTATGGCCTCGAAGCCGTAGCTGTTCACGG
The DNA here is from genome assembly GCF_040607515.1 of Streptosporangium sp. NPDC005286. Lineage (NCBI taxonomy): Bacteria > Bacillati > Actinomycetota > Actinomycetes > Streptosporangiales > Streptosporangiaceae > Streptosporangium > Streptosporangium sp. NPDC005286. The sequence goes on from NZ_JBEXGU010000042.1 coordinate 47,955, forward strand.
CGCGCTACGCGGCACATGGTTGACGATCCGGAGAATCGGGCGTTGCCACCCATTCCATCCCGGAGGCTTTGACCCGGTTCCCCCGGGCCGGTCCGACGAAACGCAAGGGAGCTAGCTCGGTGGAGCTGTCCTGGCTGAACTGGCTTTACACGGCCGTCGCCCAAGTGATCACCTGGATTCACGAGGGCTACAGCACCTTCATCCCGAGGAACAGCGGGCTCAACTGGGCGCTGACCATCATCACGCTCACCGTGCTGATGCGGCTGTTGATCTTCCCGCTCTTCCTCAAGCAGATGCGCTCCTCGAAGAAGATGCAGGAACTGGCGCCAAAGGTCCAGGAGATCCGCAAACGCTACAAGAACGACAAGCAGCGGATGAACCAGGAGGTCATGGCGCTGTACCAGGGGCAGGGCGCCAACCCGCTGGGTGGCTGCCTGCCGATTCTGGCGCAGTTCCCGATCTTCATCTCGATGTTCACCGTGCTCCAGGCCATGGCCAACAGCCCGGTTCCCAAGTTCGGCATGACCCAGCAGCTGATGGACAGCGCCAGGGCGGCCCACATCTTCGGCGCGCCGATCCCGGCGACCTTCTTCACCAGTGCGAACGACATCATCGCGCTGAATGCCGACCCCATCGTCACCAAGGTCGTTCTCGCCGTCTTCGTGGCGATCAGCTCGCTGACCACCTTCCTTACCGTCCGGCAGAGCGTGACCCGCTCGATGGCCCAGATGCCGGACAACCCGATGGCGCAGCAGCAGAAGATCCTGATGTACGTCTCGCCGCTGTTCGCCATCTTCTCGCTGAACTTCCCCCTGGGCCTGATCCTCTACTGGGTCACCACGAACCTCTGGACCCTCGGCCAGCAGCACTGGTTCTACAGCCGCAACCCCTCCCCGGTGGTCGACGCGAAGGGCAACGTCACGACCCCCGAGCCCAAGCCGAGCCTGCTGAGCAAGGTCAAGAAGACCGTCCCCGAGCCTGAGGCGCCGCCCGCGCCGGAGCCCAAGGTGGTTCGCCAGCAGCCCACCCGCCAGCCCCGCAGCAAGCGGACCGGTAGCAAGAAGTCCTGACGTCTCATCCCGACAGCACGAAGGAGTGGCCGGACGTGACCGAGGCCGAGGCCGAGAGGGAGCCCGCGAAGGCGGCTCCCGATCTCGCCGCCCTGGAGCAGGAAGGCGAGATCGCGGCGGATTACGTCGAGGGTCTGCTCGACATCGCCGACATCGACGGTGACATCGACATGGATGTCGAAGGTGATCGCGCCGTGGTGTCGGTGGTCGATATCAAGGGCGGTGATCTGGTCGGCCCCAACGGCGAGGTGCTGGAGGCCATCCAGGAATTGACGCGTCTCGCGGTCCACCGCCAGACGGGTGAGCGGTCGCGTCTGATGCTCGACATCGGCGGCTACCGCGACCGCCGCCGGAGCGAGCTGAGCGAGCTCGGCACCAAGATCGCTGCGGACGTCAAGCGGGATGGCGAGCCCAAGTCGCTGCAGCCGATGACCCCGTTCGAGCGGAAGATCGTGCATGACGCCGTCGCGGCGGCGGGCCTGCGGAGCGAGTCCGAGGGCGAGGAGCCCCGCCGTTTCGTGGTGGTCCTCCCCGTCTAGCGACGGCGCGGACGGGCAGAGGCCGCCGCCCCTGGTTCTTCCAGGGGCGGCGGCCTTTTTCGCGGCCTGTTCCGTACGATGTCGGCGGTGGCATACGAGTTCGGGGCCCGCGCCGTGCGGTGCCGTCGAGGCGGGCCGTTAGCCTTAAGACCGGCCTGACCCCGACATTTCCGAGGGAAGAGTGAGCGTCGAGTGAGTGACCAGATCCCTGAGCCGCCCGAGGTCGCGCGCGAGGTGTTCGCCGGTGACGCCTGGGCCAGGGCGGAGGCGTTCGCGGAACTGCTGGCCGGCCCCGGGGTGGTGCGCGGGCTGCTCGGTCCGCGGGAGGTACCGCGCATCTGGGACCGCCACCTGCTCAACTGCGCGGTGGTCGCCGAGGCGGTGCCCGCAGGCGCGCGCCTGGTCGACATCGGTTCCGGTGCCGGACTGCCGGGCCTGGTCCTGGCGATCGTACGGCCGGACATCACCGTCACCCTCCTGGAGCCGCTCCTTCGCCGGACGGTCTTCCTGGAGGAGTGCGTGGAGTCGCTGAAGCTCGGCAACGTCGAGGTGTTGCGCGGCCGGGCGGAGGAGTTCGCGGGCAGGCGGGAGTTCGACGTCGCCTCCGCCCGTGCGGTGGCACCGCTCGACCGCCTGCTGAAGTGGGCGCTTCCCCTGCTGCGCGAGGGGGGCGAACTGCTGGCCATGAAGGGCGAGCGTGCCGCGGAGGAATTGGCGGACGCCGAACGGCAATTGCGGTCGAGTGGGGTTCAAACCGCTGAGCTCACATCGGTCGGGCACGGTAAGGTCGAGCCGCCCACAACTCTCATCCGGGTGGTCGCCGGTCGAGCTCCAGAAGGAGCGCGGAAGACCGCTCGCCGGAAGGATCGCGCCTCGCGAGGCAGGTAGCGCGAGGCCAGTAGACAAACCGAGCAAAGCGAGTACGAGGCCAGTGGACGACCGTACAGGTGCGATTGCCAGCGCGACGAGCGGTCTCGGCTGGCCCGAGGATCCGGCCGCTTTGCCACATGGACGCCTTTCCGGTCTGGGTTGGCCGGCACCGGCTCCCGGTGCCGTAGTCAGGCCGGTTGAAAGGACGACGACCGTGACCCAGACCCCCCTTAATCCCGGCGACTCGCCGCTGGTACGAGAGGCACTCAGCTCAGTGGTTTCACGTGAAACATCGACCCGGAAGACCGCCGCTCCCGGAGGTTCCACCGGGGTCCGAGATGGAGATTGGCCCCGCCCTCCCAAAACCCGGATCTTCACCGTCGCCAACCAGAAGGGCGGCGTCGGTAAGACCACCACGTCGGTCAACCTGGCGGCAGCGCTGTCCATGCATGGCCAGCGGGTGCTCGTGGTCGACCTCGACCCCCAGGGCAACGCCTCGACGGCCCTGGCCGTCGAGCACCGCGGCGACGTACCGGACATGTACAAGGTGCTCGTGGAGGACATGCCGCTCGCGGAGGTGGTGAAGGAGGTCCCGGACATGCCGGGGCTCTACTGTGCTCCCGCCACGATCGACCTGGCCGGTGCCGAGATCGAGTTGGTCTCCATGGTCGCCCGTGAGGCTCGCCTGCAGCGCGCGCTGACCGCGTACGACGCCGTTGAGTTCGACTACATCCTCATTGACTGCCCTCCCTCGCTCGGCCTGCTCACCGTCAACGCGTTGATGGCCGCAAACGAGTTGCTGATTCCCATCCAGTGCGAGTACTACGCGCTGGAGGGTCTTGGGCAGCTGTTGAGAAACGTGGATCTGGTCCGTGCCCATCTGAACCCCACGCTTGACCTCTCCACCATTCTCATGACGATGTACGACGGACGCACCCGCCTGGCCTCCCAGGTGGCCGACGAGGTCCGCTCCCACTTCGGCGCGACGGTGTTGAGCACGTTGATCCCCCGGAGCGTGCGCGTCTCCGAGGCCCCGAGCTACGGTCAGTCGGTCATGACGTACGACCCGGGCTCCAGCGGCGCGATGGCCTATATGGACGCCGCTCGTGAGATCGCTTATCGCGGTGTGGCCGTATGAGTACCGCGAATGAGGGCGGCATCTTGAGCCTCGGGAGGGGCAGTGAGTAAGCAGCCGAGAGGGCTGGGCAGGGGACTGGGGGCCCTCATCCCGACGGGCCCGGCCGTCGTCGCCGAGACACCCGTGTCGATGACCGTGACGATGGTCGCCCCGGAGCCGGCGGTGCCGGAGCAGCCCGGCCCCAAGCCGGTCGCGGGCGCCTACTTCCTTGAGATCCCCGTCGACGACATCGCGCCCAACCCGCGCCAGCCCCGCGACGTCTTCGACGAGGAGGCCCTGAAGGAGCTGGCCACCTCGATCGGCGAGGTCGGCCTGCTCCAGCCGGTCGTGGTGCGCGCGACAGGCGAGGGGCGCTACGAGCTGGTCATGGGCGAGCGCCGCTGGCGCGCTTCCAAGCTCGCCGGCCTCTCCGAGATCCCCGCGATCGTGCGGAGCACTCAGGAGGACAAGCTCCTGCTTGACGCGCTCATCGAGAACCTCCAGCGCGAGCAGCTCAACGCTCTGGAGGAGGCGGCGGCCTATCAGCAACTGCTCGACGACTTCGGCGCGACCCACGAGCAGCTCGCCACCCGCATCGGCCGCTCCCGCTCCCACGTGACCAACACGCTCCGCCTGCTGAAGTTGCCGCCCGGCGTGCAGCTCAGCGTCGCGGCCGGCACGATCAGCGCGGGTCACGCGCGGGCCCTGCTCCGCTTGGACGACCCCGCCGCCCAGGAGCATCTCGCCCGCAGGATCGTTGCCGAGCTGCTGTCGGTCCGCGCGGTCGAGGAGATCGTCGCCGTGGGCGACGCCAAGGCGGCTCCGGCACCGGCCCCGCGAACCCCTCGGGCGAAGCCCACCGAGGAGCCCGTCCTCCGGCAGCTGGCAGATCGTCTCTCCGACCGCTTCGAGACCCGGGTGAAGGTCGACTTCGGCCGCCGTAAGGGTCGCATCGTGGTGGAGTTCGCGACCATCGACGACCTGGAGCGCATCATCAGCACGATGGCCCCGGGATCGCTGCAGGTGCAGGAAGGATGATTTCCGGCAGGGCTCGTGAACGCGGGGTCAATGGCGCCCCCGTTGTGAGCCGGTGAATCCCGGACCCTGCTCCCCTCTCCCGGAGGGTTCTCCGCTCGAACGGCCTCCCTGTTTCACGTGAAACAGGGAGGCCGTTCTCATGTTCCCGGCGCCGCCTTCGTCCGACACCCCTCCTTGGCCGTCGTACGCCGCCGCGACGGTCGAGTGAAGCCCTCTGGTTCAATGCGCCTTGCCGCACGCGCACGCGAGGCCTCAGGGCCGTACGGCTGCCAAGTGTTCCGCCCCTGACGCCGGCGCGCCGAGGTTGGCCGGTGCGGCTCCCTGTCGCCGCGACGGAGACGGCGCCGTTTCACGTGAAACATCGAGCGGGCAGGGGTGCCGTACCGGAACGCCGAGGTTCGCATTCGGGGATGGCAGGCTCGCGCGGACGGCTGTTTCACGTGAAACAGCCGTCACTCAGGAGCCGGCCGCCTCCTGGACGGCGAGCCGGATGTCGGCGACGAAGGCGTCGATATGTTCGGGGGTGGTGTCAAAGGAGGTCACCCAGCGGACCACGTTCTCGGCCGCGTCCCAGACATGGAAGAGATAGCGCTGCTGCAACTCCGCGATGACCTTCTCCGGGAGGGCGGGAAAGACCGCGTTGGACTGCACCGGGTAACGCAGGGAGACGCCGGGGAGGTCGGCGACGCCCTCGGCCAGGCGGTGGGCCATGGCGTTCGCGTGGGCGGCGTTCTCGCGCCAGAGGTCATCGGTGAGGAGCGCGGTCAGCTGGGCGGAGACGAAGCGCATCTTGGAAGCGAGCTGCATTCCCTGCTTGCGTAGGAACGGCGTCGGGGCGTCCAGTTCGGGGCGGAGGACCACGAGCGCCTCGGCGCCCATGGCGCCGTTCTTGGTGCCGCCGAAGCTGAGCAGGTCCACGCCCGCGTCCGTGGTGAGGGAGCGGAGCGAGCAGCCGAGTTCGGCCGCCGCGTTGGCCAGCCGGGCGCCGTCCATGTGCAGGAAGAGGCCGTGCGCGTGCGCGAACTCCGCGAGCTCGGCGACCTCGTCGGCGGTGTAGCAGGTGCCACACTCGGTCACCTGGGAGATGGAGATGACCCTGGGCTGGGAGTGGTGCGCATCCCCCAGCACGGACAGCCGGCCCCGGATGTCGTCCACGGAGATTTTGCCGTCATCGGTGGGGATGGTGACCAGCTTGACACCGAGCACGCGTTCGGCCGCGCCACACTCGTTGGTGTTGATGTGGGCGGTGACCGGGCAGAGCACCGCGTCGTACGGCCGCAGCGCGAGTCCCAGTCCCACGACGTTGGCTCCGGTGCCGTTGAACATCGGGTAGACGGTCGCCTGGGGGCCGAACTCGGCGCCGAAGGCGTCTTCCATCGCGGCGGTCCAGACGTCCTCGCCGTAAGCGGGGGCGTCTCCGGTGTTCGCTTCGAGGACGGCGGTGAGCACCGCGGGGTGCACGCCCGCGTGGTTGTCACTGGCGAAGCTCTTGGGAAATGGGGTGGAGGTCAGCACACGGCCAGCGTAGGGGGACGGTCCGCTCACCGGGTACGCCCCCTGGTCCGCTCCGGCCGGCTTCCCGCCGGCCCCGGGGCTCTCGGCGGCCCTCCACCGAACCGCCGCGCTCACCCGCGTCGGGCCCTTACCGGCCCGCGATCGGCTGATGATCGGACCGGCGGCGTCCCCGCCAGGGCCGCGCTCCAGGCTCCCCGCCCGGCCCCTGTCGCGCGCTTCGGCCATTCCCAGGGGAGCGAGCGGAGGTCAGGCGCCGCGGGCGGCGGCCTGTTCGAGGAGGATCCGGCAGAGGGTGCCGAGGTCGTCGCCGGCGGCCTCCACGGCCATGGGGAGGAGGGACGTCTCGGTCATGCCGGGGGCGACGTTGACTTCGAGGAAGTGCGGCAGGCCGTCCGCGTCGACGATCAGGTCGGTGCGGGAGATGTCCCGGAGGCCGAGGGCGGTGTGCGCGGTCACGGCCATCTCGGCGCAGGCCGCGGAGACCTCGGGCGAGAGGCGGGCAGGGGCGAAGAACTCGGTGTGCCCGGCGGTGTAGCGGGCCGCGTAGTCGTACACGCCCTCGTCGGGGACGATCTCCACGGGAGGCAGGGCCACCGGCCCGTTCCCGAGGTCGACCACGGAGACGGCGACCTCGACGCCGTCGACGCAGCGTTCGATCAGCGCGGTGTCGCCGTAGGCGAAGCAGCCGACCATGGCGGCGGGAAGTTCCTCCGCGCTGCGGACTATCGACGCACCGAGCGCGGAGCCACCGCGGGACGGCTTGACGAACAGGGGCAGGCCGAGGCGCTCCACGATGCGGGCCAGCACCGCGGAGGCGCCGAGGTCATGAAAGGTCTCCTTGGGCAGCGTCACCGATTCGGGGGTGCGCAGACCGAAGGAGCGGACGACGGTCTTGGCGGTGGGCTTGTCGTAGGCGACCCGGCAGGCGTCGGGGCCGGCACCGACGTACGGGACGGAGAGGAGTTCGAGCACCGTGCGGATGGCGCCGTCCTCGCCCGCCCCGCCGTGCAGGGTGACGAAGACCGCGTCCGGCGGGTCCGCGAGCACGGAGGGAACCAGCGACGCGTCGGTGTCGCGGGTCTCCACGGAGATGCCGGCCCCTCGCAGCACCTCACTCACCCGTCGCCCCGAACGCAGTGAGACCTCCCGCTCGTAGGAGAGTCCGCCCGCCAGGACGAGCACATGGCCCAGGTCACTCATCCGACATACCTCTCGTCAAGGCCCGCTCCGAGCCTGTTCTGTCGCTCTCGTCGCGCATGGCCCGGCCTTCCCGGCGGACCGGATCTATCGCCGCGCACCGGCACAGGAAGTCACCGTACGGTACCGGGTGGGAGGAGATCATGCCGGTAGGTGTCCCGTCGTCACGGGACACCTACCGTGCGGCATGGTTACGCGAGATCGGGGCCCGGGGTGTCGACCCCGACGCGGTCCGGAGACGAGCCGGTTCCGAACGTGTCGCGGACACGGAGCTCCTGCTCGATCACCCCGGCCAGGCGGCGGACGCCCTCGCGGATGCGGTCGGGCTCCGGATAGCAGTAGGAGAGCCGCATGTTCCGCGCGCCGCTGCCGTCGGCGAAGAAACCGGTGCCCGGTACGAAGGCCACCCGTTCGGCGACCGCGCGGGGCAGCAGGGCCTTGGAGTCGAGCCCCTCGGGGAGGGTGGCCCAGACGAAGAACCCGCCCGCGGGGCGGGTCCAGGTGACGCCGGCGGGCATCAGGGCCTCCAGCGAGGCGAGCATGGTGTCGCGGCGCTCGCGGTAGAGCTCTCTGAACGACTTGATCTGCTCGCGCCAGGGCTGGGTGGCGAGATACTGGCCGACGGCCAGCTGGGTGAAGGAGGAGTGCGAAAGGACCGCGGACTCCATCGCCAGCACCAGCTTCTCGCGGATGGCGTGCGGGGCGAGCGCCCAGCCGACCCGGAAGCCGGGGGCCAGGGTCTTGGAGAACGAGCCGAGATAGACCACGCCTTCGGCGTTGTCGGCGCGGAGCGTCCGCATGGGCTCGCCGTCGAAGCCGAGCATGCCGTACGGGTTGTCTTCGACGATCAGCACGTCGGCCCGCTGGCAGATCTCCAGGACCTGCTGCCTGCGCACGGCGTTGAGCGTCACCCCGGCGGGGTTCTGGAACGTGGGGATCGTGTAGAGGAACTTGATCCGATTGCCCGCGCTCTTCAGCGCGTAGATGGTCTGGGCCAGCGACTCGGGGACGATTCCCTCGCTGTCCATCGCGACGTGGATGACATTGGCCTGGTAGGCGGAGAACGTGCCCAGGGCTCCGACGTAGGAGGGCCCCTCGGCGAGCACGACGTCACCCGGGTCGATGAAGATCCGGGTGATCAGGTCGAGGGCCTGCTGGGAGCCGACGGTCACGACGACGTCGTCGGCGTTGGCCTCGATGCCCTCCGGCCGCATGACGTCGCAGATCTGCTCGCGCAGGTGCGGGTCGCCCTGACCGGAGCCGTACTGGAGCGCGACGGTACCGCGCCTGGCGACCAGGTCGGCGACCAGCTCCCCCACCACGTCCAGGGGCAGGGCGGTGACGTACGGCATTCCGCCGGCGAGCGAGACCACCTCGGGCCTCGACGCGACGGAGAAAAGAGCTCGAATCTCGGAGGCGACCATCCCGGTTGCTCGTGCCGCGTACCGGTCGACGTAGGCGTCGATACGCGATCCCTGGGTCGGAGCGATGGCCTGACCGTGATCTTTATCCTGGGGCACGGTCCACCTCCTAAATTGTGTGGCGCATAAAGCGCTCATATTAGAGAAACCAGGTTACGTCAGAGGTCGTAGTCATCTGCGTGTGGGGATGGGACCTCCTGAAACCAAGACCCGCACTGAGCTACGATGCCAGCTGGAGACGCCGTTTTCGCGCGTTTTTCGCCATGGCTTGCACTCGTCTCGCCAGGATTGGGGCCAACAGGTGTCGCGTCGGCTGGCAAACGTCACCCTCGACAATCTCGACGACCTGCCGCGCCGCTGCCGCCGGTGCGTCTTCTGGGAGCTCGATCCCGTCAACGCGGATCGGGCGGTGAAGGCCGGTGATCCGGGGCTGGAGAAGGAGGCCTGGATCTCCTCCACGCTGCTGGAGTGGGGAAGCTGCGGCAAGATCGTCTACGTGGACGGGGTGGCGGCCGGTTTCGTGCTCTACGCGCCGCCGCACTACGTGCCGCGCTCGGTGGCCTTCCCGACCTCGCCGGTCAGCGCGGACGCGGTGCTGCTGATGACCGCGCACATCATCCCCGAGTTCTCCGGGGGCGGCCTGGGCCGGATGCTGGTCCAGGGCGTGGCCAAGGACCTGACCCGGCGCGGGGTGCGGGCGATCGAGGCGTTCGGCGACCTGAAGTGGGAGCAGCCGGGCGCGTGCCTGATGCCCGCCGACTACCTGCTCTCCGTGGGTTTCAAGACGGTCCGTCCGCACCTGCGCTTCCCCCGCCTCCGCCTGGAGCTCAAGAACGCCGTCTCGTGGCGTGAGGACGTCGAGGTGGCACTGGAGAGGCTCCTTGGGAGCATGAGTCCGGAGAGGGCCCTGCGGCCCGTCTGAGATCCCCTGGAGCCCGTACGGCGCCACCTTGGAGTCCGTGCGTCCCTTCTTGCCCACGATCTGGGAGCCGAGACCCGGTACGCCCGGCGCATGTGAAAGCCCCCCGCGGTGAGGCGGGGGGCTTTCTGTGGGTGGGTGTGCCGCTCGGAAGCGGGTGATACGGCGGGCGCCGTGGGGGGCGGCCGGCCGCAGGGGGCCTAGATGATGCCCTCGAGCTCGCGAAGCAGCATGGCCTTCGGCTTGGCACCGATGATCTGCTTCACAACCTCTCCGTTCTTATAGACGTTCAGGGTGGGAATCTGGAGTACGCCGTAATTTGTGGCCGTTGCCGGATTCTCATCGACATTCAGCTTGACGATGGTGAGCTTCTCGGCCTGCTCGCCGGCGATCTCCTCCAGGATCGGCGCCACCTGCCGGCACGGGCCGCACCACTCGGCCCAGAAGTCGACGATCACAGGCTTGTCGCTCTTGAGGACGTCGGCCTCGAAGCTGGCGTCGGTCACGTGCTTGATGGTCCCCAATGTCCTACTCTCCCTCTGTCCTGATGGGTGGCTGATACCTGATGTCCGTCTCGCGGGCCGGCGTCACTCGCCGGCGTGCTCGGCCAGCCAGCGCTCGGAGTCGAGCGAGGCGGCGCAGCCGGTGCCCGCGGCGGTGATCGCCTGCCGGTAGGTGTGGTCGACGACGTCGCCGGCGGCGAAGACGCCGTCGAGGTTGGTGCGGGTCGAGGGGGCGTCGACCTTGATGTAGCCCTCGTCGTCGAGCTCCACCTGGCCCTTGACGAGCTCGGTGCGGGGGTCGTGCCCGATCGCGATGAACAGGCCGGTGGCCGCCAGCTCGGACTCCTCGCCGGTCTTGAGGTTGCGCAGGCGCACCCCGCTCACCTTGTTCTCGCCCAGCACGTCGACGACCTCGCTGTCCCAGACGAAGCGGATCTTCTCGTTCGCGAACGCGCGGTCCTGCATGATCTTGCTGGCGCGCAGCTCGTCGCGGCGGTGCACGACGGTCACCGAGGAGGCGAACCGGGTGAGGAAGGTGGCCTCCTCCATGGCGGTGTCGCCGCCGCCCACGACCACGATGTCCTGGCCGCGGAAGAAGAAGCCGTCACAGGTGGCGCACCAGGACACGCCGTGGCCGGACAGGCGCTTCTCGTTGGGCACGCCCAGCTCGCGGTAGCCGGAACCGGTGGCCAGGATGACGGACCTGGCGTAGAAGGTGTCGGTGGCGGTCTTGACGACCTTGGGGCTGGCGGCCAGGTCGACCTCCACGACGTCGTCGGCGACCAGCTCGGCACCGAACCGCTCGGCCTGCTTGCGCAGCCCGTCCATCAGGTCGGGGCCCATGATGCCGTCGGGAAAGCCCGGGAAGTTCTCAACCTCGGTGGTGTTCATCAGGGCGCCACCGGCGGTGACGGATCCCTCGAAGACCAGTGGGTTGAGGTCGGCACGCGCGGAGTACACAGCGGATGTGTAACCGGCGGGACCCGATCCGATGATGATCACATTCCGGACGTCCATCAGTGCTCGTGCCTCTCCCTCTGTCGATGCCACCGGCGTCAACAGATCCTAGGCGCAGCTGATTCCCGCCCGGTGCACCGACGATCCGCAGGTGGAAGAACGGGAAGGCCCGGCACGGACGAATCCGTGCCGGGCCTTCCCGGAAAGGGCGAGGGCGCTACCCGCGGCCGCTCTCCCCGATCACTTCCAGCGTGCGAGGCCGGGCTTGCGCACGTTGTCGCACTGCGGGCCCACGACGTGGACACGCACGGTGTTCTTGGCCTGGTTCTGCCAGAAGAGCAGGATGTTGGCCTCCTGCCCGTTGTAGAACCCCTGGTCCACGGCGAAGGGTGACTTACCGATCTCCGCCGAGACCTGCTGGACACACTTGTCGATCCCGGACTTGTCAGTCGTGCTGGCGATGGTCGCGGGGCCGATGTAGTTGAGCAGCGAGCCGCGGAGCTCGGCGTCGGTGTAGTTCCAGTTGCTGTCGGTCAGCGCGTACTGGACCGTGTCACTCGGCGCGGGCTGGACGGCGAGAGGACTTGGGGCCGGGCCGGACGCGGTGAGCGTCCCGGTCGCCAGCACGGTCGCGCCGATCACCGCCGCCGCCGCGCCCACCGCCGCGGCGGGCATCGCCCACCGGCGCCGCCGGGTCGCCCGCCGGGGCGCGCCATGACGTCTGGCCGGGCCCGCGGGGTTCACCGGGTTCGCCGGGATCACGGTGCCGTCGTCGCCGACGACCCCCAGCCGCACGGCCGGCTCAGGCTCCTGCTCGGGAAGAGGTGCTCTCTCCCACGGCGCCGGTTCGGCGGGAGATCCCGTCTCCCACGGCGCGTCACGCATTATGTCGTCCCAGGCCGGTGCTTCCACCAGCCCCACTCCACCTCCACGGAAGCTCTCGGCCTCGGCGGCCAGCGCACGGTCGATTCTCAGCGCGACTCCCATCGGCATCGCCGGTGTGGGCGTCGCCGCGAGCATCTCGCGGACCGCTGCGAGGTCGGCGAGACTTTCGCCACAGGGATCGCAGATCGCGAGATGTTCGCGTACCTGCACGGCCGTGGCGGCGTCGAGGAGTCCCTCGGCCAGTTCGGCCAAGATCTCCAGGTCGTAGTGCGTATCACCCGTCACGAAGTTGTGCTCCCTTCGCGGATGAGACGCGAGACAGGTCTGATCGGTTCCGCAAATGGGAAAGAATCGGGGCGAGTTTCGCCCGGCCGCGCGCGCACCGGCTCTTCACCGTGCCGCTCGGCACCTCAAGCACCTGGGCCGCGTCCTCGATCGAGTAGCCCATCATGTCCACGAGCACCAGCGCGGCGCGCTGGTCGGAGGGCAACAGCTTCAGAGCCGCGGAGACCTCCATGGAGACCTCGCGCTCGGCCGTCTGGTCGAGCATCGGGGTGTCACGCTCCGCGGCCTCGACGAGCTCGTCGTCGGCCACCGGACGTACCGATTTCCTGCGCATGCGGTCGAGGCAGGCATTGACCACGATGCGGTGGAGCCACGTGGTCACCGCCGCCTCGCCGCGGAAACTCCCGGCCTTGCGGTAGGCCGAGACGAAGGCGTCCTGAACGGCGTCGGCCGCCTCGTCGGGGTCGCCCAGCGTGCGCAGGGCGACCGCCCACATGCGGTCTCGATGTCGCTTGACTATCTCACTGAAGGCGTGCGGATCCCCGGCGATGTGCCGGGTGAGCAGGTCGGCGTCGGACACGGGGGCCTTCGCCGTCTGCTGGTCCGCCGCTGGCGGGGTCTCGGGTGGGGAATTCACAAGGAGAGTCCTGCTATACCGGTCCGGGGAGAACACCACTACGGGATAGATGGTGCCACGGATTCTCCGATGATCTGCAAGAAGCCACGTAAAACAGATCAAATCGCGCTGATGTCACTTGGTCGTGAGGACCTTTATCTCCTGCACCTGGCCGCGGAACTTCCCCTGGTAGGTGGGCAGCTTGGTGAACCAGACGAGCACGTAGCGGCCCTTCCCCGGGCTCTCCGCGGTGTACGTCTTCTTGCCGGAGAGCCCGCTGAACTTCTCGACCGAGGTCAGGGCGTCGAGGGCGGCCGAGTCACCGATCCTGAGCTCCGCGGCGCCGCCCGAGGTGCCGCCGAAGTCGATCGAGACCTGCTTGATCGGAATGCTCTCGCCCATGTCCAGCAGCAGGCCGACACCGTTCTTGAGCCGCCCGAAGTCGGCGGAGTCGTACGTCTCGGAGTGCCAGTCGGTGGAATCCTTGCCGTCGACCGCGGCCGAGGCCCACCTGCTGCCCTCCTCCTGGTCGCCCAGCGGGTCGAAGCCGATGACCGAGGAGGGCTTCACCTCGCGGGTGGCGACGGCCACGGTCGGCGTGGGAGTGGCGCTCTGCTCGCCGGTGACCGGGGTGCCGGCGTTGCCGATGCTGCGGCCGAGCGTCCAGGCGCCCAGGCCGACGGCCGCCATCACCAGCAGCACGACGACGGTCATGGCGACCTTGTTGAGCATCCCGCCACCCGCCTGGCGGGGCATCGGACGGGGCTGGTGCTGGGGTGGGGGCGTGTGCTGCTGGGGCGCCGCGGTGTCGATGCCCTCGGAGCGGGAGGAGGCCACCGGAAGCACCGTCATCGGCATCGGCGTCGGCATCGGCAGCGGGCTGGGCCGCGACACCGAGGCCAGCGCCTCGGCGAGTTCGGCGGGTGTGGTCAGCGGGTCGGCCCCGCGCCTGGTCTCCGGCAGCATCGCCCGGCAGACGATGGTGTCGAGGTAGCCGGGAACACCCGCGGTGACCTGGCGCGGCGTGCAGAAGTGCCCGTCGTCCATGGGCGCGACGGGCAGGCCGCCGCTGTCGTGCTCCTCACCCGGCCAGTGGCCGGTCAGCCCGGCGTACAGCAGGCGGCCGAGGCCCTCGGCGTCCTCGCGGGCACCGTCGTCGCTCGTCACGTCGTTCAGGACGGCGTCGACACCCAGGCCGAGCAGCTTGACGGTGCTGCCCGCCGTCCAGACCAGGTGCTCGGGGGTCAGGCAGAGGTGGGAGAGGTTCGCCTCGTGCGCGTGAGCCAGCGCCTCGGCGGCCTCGGCGACCATCGCGGCGGGCCCCCCCGGGGGGGGGGGGGCGCCCCCGCGCAATTGGCCGCATGGGTAAACCCCAACC